>JAITQQ010000033.1 GCA_031288855.1 Prevotellaceae bacterium | reverse complement strand
GCAGAATACAGCGACGCCAGTTCAATAACGCGGAAACGTACTTTCCCGAAATCAATATCATCCATCACCGATTTCATGTAAGTGTAGGCCCTTTCCACGTCGCCCGTTCTATAATAACTCATCGCAAGGCTTTGCAGTGCGGCATGGTCTTTTATGGCATTCCGGATATCAGTGATGGTTGAAAGGGCAAAGTATTTACGCTGTTGTTCGACATTGTCCTGCCGGGTATAAACCACCCCCAGCAAATAGGAGACTTGCCGGCAAAAATAACAACAAAAGGATGGGAACAACTAATTTTTTATGCATTGCCGTAATTGTTTCCATAAGCTTGACTTACTGTGACAACACAAAGATATAAAAAAAATATCATTTTCAAAAAAATGATATTTCCTTTCGTGACCTCGGAGGGATTCAAACCCTCGACTTTCAGAACCGGAATCTGACGTTCTATTCAACTGAACTACGAGGCCAAATAGCTAAATTCAGGATGCAAAGGTAATCAAATTTCGGTTATTTTAAAAAATTGTATCTTTGCCCCGCAAATTATAAATTGAAAATGTTATGAGAGTTTATGTGTTTCCCGGACAAGGCGCACAATTCGTGGGCATGGGGAAGGATCTTTATGAGAAGGTGCCGCGGGCTAAAACGCTTTTTGAACAAGCGAACGAAATCCTCGGTTTCCGTATTACCGACCTGATGTTTTCGGGCACTGACGCTGACCTCAAACAAACGAAAGTTACACAACCGGCTATTTTTCTGCACTCGGTCATTCTGGCAAAATCGTTGCCCGATTTCAGCCCGGAGATGGTGGCCGGGCATTCGCTTGGAGAATTTTCGGCGTTGGTATCGGCCGGCGCCATGAGTTTTGAAGACGGCTTGCGGTTAGTGTCGGCACGCGCCTTGGCCATGCAGAAGGCTTGCGAATATGAGCCGTCAACCATGGCGGCCGTGTTGGGATTGGACGATGCGAAAGTGGAAGAAATATGCGCTTCGGTTGACGGCGTGGTCGTTCCTGCCAATTACAACTGCCCCGGCCAATTGGTGATTTCCGGTGCGGTGAAAGCGGTAGAGGAAGCCTGCGAACGGTTGAAAGCTGCCGGCGCCAAACGCGCGCTGTTATTGCCTGTGGGCGGCGCTTTTCACTCTCCTTTGATGGAGCCGGCGCGTGCAGAACTCGAAACCGCTATCCAGGCAACCACTGTGAACAGCCCTGTGTGCCCTGTTTATCAAAATGTGGATGCTAAACCCTATACCGACCCTACCGTTATCAAGAAAAACCTCATTGCACAACTCACCGCGCCGGTGCGGTGGACACAAACCATACAACGCATGGCGGCCGATGGTGCGGCAACATTCATCGAATTAGGCCCCGGCAATGTATTGCAGGGCTTAATTAAGAAAATAGCTGCAGGTGTTGCGGTAGAAGGGAAGCAGACTATTTCGTAAGTGCGCTGATCTTCTGAAACGAATCGTCAACGCCTTTGAGCAAGTCGTTGAATATAGCATGGTAGTGCGCCTTAGCCTTGCCTTCGGGATGATTGGCGCGTACAATTAGCGCGTTGCGCAAATCAAGCGTTTCGTTAATAAGCGCCAAGGCTTCTTCCTGTTTCTTTTCGGGATACAGCGCCATAAAGGTACAACAGTCTGAAATAACTTCGCTGATCAGATAATCGATGTCTTTTTTAATTTTCCGGATACTTGCCATAATATTTTTTTGTAAAAACTGATAATTCCCGGCAAATATACGGGAATATTTCGAAATAAATTGTATCTTCGTGGTCTAATCTAAAAGTTTTTATTATGATTATAGATTCGCTATTGGGTTTGGATCGCTATTTTTCCCTGCATCCCGGTTTTGAAAAAGCCTATCGTTTTTTGCGCCGCCAGCCGCTTGAACAACTTGCCGAGGGTCGTCACGTCATTGATGGAGAGAATGTCTATGCAACCGTGAGCGAAGGCCGGGGCAAAGCGCCCGAAGCGGCGAAATTGGAAGTGCATGATTCGTATATCGACATACAAATTCCGGTTAAAGGGCAGGAAACTATGGGCTGGCGCGACCGCCGGAATTGCAAAATGCTCAATACCGCTTATGACGAAAAAAAGGACATGGCGCTGTATGACGACTTGCCCGAAGTATTTTTTACAATGGAGCCGGAAAATATCGTCATCTTTTTTCCAGGCGACGCCCACGCCCCGATGATTGGCGAAGGCGTAATCCGGAAAATAATCGTAAAGGTAAAGCTATAACACTTGCCCGCAACCCCTCATCAACGTTTTAATTCCTATATCAGTTACTTTAAGCGGCACTTTGGGGAACGGATACAAAAAGTAGCTATTGATGCGGGATTTACTTGTCCCAACCGCGACGGCACAAAAGCACAGGGCGGCTGTACCTATTGCGACAACAAGGCTTTTACCCCTTCTTACTGTAATCCGCAAAAAAGCATAACGCAACAAATTGAAGAAGGCATACGGTTTCACGCCGTGCGCTACCGGCGTGCACGGCGCTTTTTAGCGTATTTCCAATCATATTCTAACACATACGCTCTTTTGGAAAAATTGAAGGAGATTTATGATGAGGCGTTGCGGCATCCTCAAATTGAAGGCATTGTCGTGGGAACGCGCCCCGACTGCGTAGACGATGAAAAACTTGATTATTTTGCGGCGCTTTCAAAAAAATGGTTTGTGCAAATTGAATATGGCATAGAGTCATGCTACGACCGTACGTTGGAGCGCATTAATCGCGGGCATACCTTTGCCGATGCACGTTGGGCGTTGGAGGCTACAGCGGCTCGCGGCATACGCACAGGCGGGCATTTTATTTTCGGGCTGCCCGGCGAAACGCGGGAAGACATGCTATCGTCTGCAAAAATTATTTCCGCCCTGCCGCTCACTTCCGTTAAATTTCACCAGTTGCAGATTATTAAAGGAACAGCTATGGAGCGTGAATATGCCGCTCATCCCGAACATTTTGTTACGTTTTCACTGGCGGATTATATTGATTTTTTTGTGGATTTTTTGGAACGCCTGTCACCCGCTATTCTTATAGAACGATTTGTGAATGAAGCGCCTCCTCAGTTTGTGGATGCCCTTCCTTGGGGAAAATTGCGCAATGTGGAACTCCTGCGTTTGCTCGATCGCCGGCTTGAGGAGCGGGGTACTTGGCAGGGAAGATTAATCAATTAGCATAATTCACATTCTTTTACTACCTTTGCTTTTTAAAACGATAGAATCATGTCTTTCATTAACGATAGGGTTTCAAAAGAGGGCCTTACTTTCGACGATGTGTTACTCGTGCCTGCAAAGTCAGCGGTACTGCCGCGCGAGGTGCTTGTGGCCACAAAGTTTTCGCGGAATATTAAAATTTATGCGCCGCTTGTTTCTGCGGCTATGGACACCGTCACGGAAGCCGGCATGGCCATTGCCATGGCGCGTGAAGGCGGCATTGGCGTGATCCATAAAAATATGAGTATTGAACAACAGGTGGAACAGGTGAGGAGAGTAAAACGTGCGGAAAACGGCATGATTTTCGATCCGGTGACCATACACCGCGAGGCTACGGTGGGCGACGCCCTCCGGCTGATGCATGAAAATAAAATCGGCGGCATTCCCGTAGTGGATGCACAACGGCATCTGACAGGCATTGTCACCAACCGCGATTTGCGTTTTCAGGACAACCTTTCCACGCCGGTTGCCACGGTGATGACGTCGGAAAATCTTATTACCGCCCCGCAGGGCACCGATTTGCAACAGGCCACTGCCTTGTTGAAAAAACATAAAATAGAAAAGTTGCCGGTGGTTGACGACAAAGGCCGCTTAGTAGGCTTGCTTACGTTTAAAGATATTACCAAAATTAAAGACAACCCTACGGCCAGCAAGGACGCCAGAGGCCGCTTGCGTGTGGCTGCCGGCGTGGGTGTGAATGCCCGCACCATGCCGCAAATTGAAGCGTTGGTGAAAGTAGAAGTTGACGCCGTAGTGATTGATACGGCGCACGGACATTCCATGGGCGTGGTGAACACCGTGAAGGAAGTCAAAAAGAAATATCCGCATATCGAAATCGTCGTGGGCAATATTGCCACCGGCGAAGCGGCGAAACTTCTTGTAGAAGCGGGCGCTGATGCGGTAAAGGTGGGCATCGGGCCGGGAGCTATTTGCACTACCCGCGTGGTGGCAGGCGTAGGCGTGCCGCAGCTCACAGCCATTTACGAAGTGGCGAAAGCGATTGAAGGTTCCGGAGTTCCGATTATTGCCGATGGCGGTATCCGCTATTCGGGCGATGTGGTCAAAGCCGTTGCTGCCGGCGCCGATTCGGTGATGATCGGATCGCTGTTTGCCGGTGTGGAAGAATCGCCCGGCGAAACCATTATTCTGAATGGCCGGAAATTTAAGTCATACCGCGGCATGGGCTCTCTGGAAGCCATGCAGGGCGGCTCTAAAGACCGCTACTTTCAAGATATGGAAGACGATGTTAAAAAATTAGTGCCGGAAGGTATTGTGGCGCAAGTGCCCTACAAAGGCTCGTTGGCGGAAGTGTTTTACCAGCTTATTGGCGGATTGCGTGCAGGAATGGGGTATTGCGGCGCAAAAGATATTGAAGCGTTGAAAAAAGCCTCGTTCATCCGTATTACGGCAGCCGGCGTCATTGAAAGCCATCCGCATGATGTAACGATTACCCGCGAAGCCCCAAATTATAGCCGTTAATGAAAAAAATAAGTTATATTGTCGGCTTGTTCTGTGTGGCCTCTTGCAGCCTTTTTCCCGCTAAACAGCAGGGTGAAAAAGACGTTGTCGTGGCTGAAATAGACGACAAAAAACTTTTTTTATCGGAAATATCTACTATTTTTTCAAACGGCATCAGTAAAAAAGACAGTATCGAATTACTGAGAAAATACGTCAACGCGTGGGCACGCCAATATCTTATAGCTGCAAAGGCTGAAATGTATTTGGATAAAGAGCAGAAAAACGTGGGGCGTGAACTGGAAGATTACCGCCTGTCGCTTTTGTCTTACCGCTACGAAACCCAATATGTGAATCAGAAAATAGACACGGCCATCAGCCAGGAAGAAATAGAATTGTTTTACGAGCAGCATGCGGAAACTTTTCCGCTTTCCGTATCCTGCACTCAGGTTACCTATGTAAAGGTAAGGAAAGATGTTCCCGGCCTTTCCGCCATAAAACGCTATACACGCCAAGCGAAAGAAGAGAGCATGGGAAAACTTGACAGTTTATGTACAAAAGTAAATGCGGTGTGTGACTTTTTTAACGACCAATGGGTGAGTGCGGATTTCCTTACACACAAAACGGTGTTTATGCCCGAACAATGCAAACAATCTTTGAAAGAAGCCGGGTATTTGGAAACGGCGGATGAACAATATATTTACATGTTAAATTTCCGTGCGGTGAAAAGAGAAGGCGATGTAGCGCCTTTGGCGCATGTCAGGGATGATATTGTTCATTTAATTATCGGAAAAAGAAAACGCGACCTGATCAAAAACCTTGAAAACTCTGCATTCAACGAGGCATTGGATTATAAACGGCTTAAAATTTACATTGATGAATAGCATGTACACGATAAAGAAAAAAATGAAATTATTATTGTTTACTTTTTGCTTCGGCACGGCACTCTCGGCGCAAAATGGGCTGATTGATAAAGTAGCGGCGGTGGTGGGCAGTGAAATGATTCTGTATTCCGATGTGGAATCGGAAGTAATGATGATGCGCGTGCAAGGCGTGGTGTCTGATAAAAATATCCGTTGTGAAGTGTTTGAAAACATGTTGCTGCAAAAACTGTTGTTGGCCCAAGCCCGTATTGACAGCCTGCAAGCCGACGACGCTACGGTGGAAGAACAGTTGGACCGGCGGCTGCGTATGATCATGACACAGCTCGGCGGCGAAAAAGCCACAGAAGAATATTTTAAAAAACCGATATTTAAACTTAAACAGGATTGGCAAGAGCCCGTGCGCGAACAAATACTGACACAACTTATGCAAATGAAGTTGATGAAAGACGCGCCGATATCGCCGGCCGATGTGGATCGGTTTTACAAAAATACGCCGAAAGACAGCTTGCCGATTATTCCCGACCAATATTTAATCAGGCAAATTGTGATTAACCCGCCGGCCGGAAATGCCAAGTTTGAAGTGCGCGAACAACTGTTGGCCTTGCGTGAGCGGATAATGAACGGTGAAAAATTCAGTACGTTGGCGGTACTCTATTCCGAAGACCCTTCGGCGCGGCGCGGCGGGGAACTTGGTTTGATGTCGGCGCAAAACTTTGTGCCTGCTTTCGCCGATGCGGCCTTGTCGCTAAAGCCCGGACAGGTTTCGCAAATTGTAGAAACGGAATATGGGTTTCACATCATTCAACTGATTTCGAAAGAAGGGAGCGACATGTTTAATTGCCGGCATATTCTGATGAAACCGAAATATGATTCCGACAAACGCTTGGCGTCGTTTAATACACTCGACAGTATTGCCGATTTGGTGCGCAAAGACAGCATGACTTTTGCTGTGGCGGCGCAACGTTTCTCGCAGGACTTTACCACCAACCTTAACGGCGGCTTAGTGGTGAATGAAAACACACTGAGCCCCTATTTTGAAAAAGACATGCTCAACCCTTCGGATTATAACATGCTGCGCAACATGAAGCCCGGCGATATTTCGGCGCCGTTTGAAGCCACAGATAAAAAAGGCAACATACAGTATAAAATCATTCAATTGGAAAAACTGATTCCCGCGCATACGGCGAATATCACCGACGACTACACGGTAATTCAGGATATCGCCAAACAGGGGCGGAGAATGGAAGGGCTGAACGAATGGATCAAACAAAAACAAATTTATACTTACATCCGCATTGATCCGCTGTTTGAAGATTGCACCTTTCAACGCCAAGGTTGGATAAAATAATTTTGCAACATGAAGGGGCTTCGTTGGCATTGTTTATTAGTGGGTGTGCTCACTACCGTTATGCTTTCGGCGCAGCAGCCGGAAGAGCGGAAGCGGGTAGAAATCTTGTATGCCGACGTGATGAAAAGCCTTTCGTTTAACGGGCATACGGGAAACCGTTTAATCGGCCATGTACAATTGCAGCATGGCGAAGCCGTGATGACATGCGACAGCGCTTATCTCTACTCGTCGAATCTGGTAGAAGCTTTCGGGCACGTGCATATCATTAAAAATTCCACAAACCTTTACGGCGATACGCTGTACTACGACGGCAACACGAGCCTCGCACGGGTGCGCGGAAAACTCGTCAGGTTGGAAGACAGCTCGGCGGTACTGCGCACGTTCAATTTGGATTACAACACCAAAGATAACATTGCGTATTTCTTTGGCGGCGGCACGCTGGCCGACAAGGAAAACGTGTTGGAAAGTAAAAAAGGATATTATTACTCCGACCTGAAATTGGCGAAATTCCACGGCGAAGTGGAAATGCACAACGACACGTATGACATTCATTCCGATTCGCTACACTACTACACGCAAACGGAAACCGCCGTATTTTTGAGCTACACGTCTATATGGCACAAAGACGGCTATTTGTCGTGCAGGAGTGGGTGGTACGACCGGCCGAGAGATTACTTCCATTTTGCGCAAGACGCCTACGTCTTGTCGGAAAAGCAAGAAATGTGGGCCGACAGTATTTTTTATGAACGCACCATCGGGAAGAGCGACCTTTACAGAAATATTCAGATGCTCGACACCACGCGTTCGCTGCTCGTGTTTGGCGATGAAGCCCACATGTTAAATGAAGAACAGGTCACGGTAACCCGTAACCCTTCCATTGCGTATTATGAGGAAAAGGAAGACTCCACTCACCGGATAATACGCGATACCGTGTTCCTGCGTGCTGATACCTTGAAATATGTTTCGGTAAAAAATCCGGCGTTTTACGGAACAGACAGCACAAAAGCAGACACTACAACGGTGCAACAAGTAGCGCCGCTGCCCGACAGCATCGCAGTGGTTGCTGATAGCGTCGTTGTGGCTCCCGACAGCATTGCACCGCCGCGCCCCATGCCGTTGTTGGGCAGCAAGGCGCTCGATAGTTTGCAGAAAGACCTCCACCGCCTCCGCTCGGAAATTCCGAAGAAAACGCCGCCGGTATTTTCCGCGATGTTTGCCCGCAAACCTGCCGCAGATTCTTCCGCGAATCAAACGCCCCCCGTGCCGGTAATCGACTCGGTGCTGCAATATCTTTATGCCTACCGCGCCGTGAAAATATATCGCGGCGACGGGCAAGCCGTATGCGACTCCATGGTCTTTTTTGTGAACGACACCCTGACGGAAATGTTTTATGACCCGGTGTTGTGGAACACCAACAACCAAATATCGGCCGAGAAGGTGCGGTTTATTTCGAGAGACAGCGCGTTGTATCGCAGTGAATTTTTGGGCAGCGCTTTTATGGTCTCGGAGGAAGATACCGTACACTACAACCAGATAAAAAGCCGCGACATGTTTGCGTATTTCAGAAACAATGAAATTTACCTGATGGATATTATTGCCAACGTGCAAACTATTTTCTTTATGGATGAGGACAGCGTG
>JAITQQ010000152.1 GCA_031288855.1 Prevotellaceae bacterium | reverse complement strand
GCACGTGGTGAAACAACTGTGAAAGGAGGTGGACGAGGAATTTGTCCTAAGGGTTGGCACATACCTACTGATCGTGAATGGGCACAATTGTTGGATAAAGTTGAAGATGACGGCACCGGCACTACTTTTACTGTAAGTCAGACCAGCAATGGTTGGTGGGGTACAGATGCAGGAAAAAAATTGAAGTCATCAAAAGTGCTGCCCGACGCGAATGCTGACAATGCACCTGCTGATGGATCATGGAATGATCATGCTAATAAAGGCACTGATGATTACGGTTTTGGCGCTGTGCCCCCCGGCCATCGCCACCACAATGGTGTGCAGTTCTACAATAGAGGGACCAGCGTCCACTATTGGAATTCTACTGTGGGCGGCAGTAATTCTGCTTGGTATCGAAGTCTCTACTATGACAACGCCCTGTCGTTACGCACTGATAGCCGCCGGTCGTTCGGCCTGTCCGTGCGCTGCGTAAGGGATTAGTTGCCCTTTTGTCTTTTTTCGCTTTGCCCCTGCCGTCGCAAAATTGCACAGCACTGGGGGTGGTGTGGGGCAAAGGAAAAGGGGATGGCCGCATACCACCCGGCTGTTCCCCGCCGAATGATTACAGTTTCATGGCAGACTGCAACAGTAGCTCAAAACTGCTAACTGCTTCTGCCAACTGTGAACTGTAATCGTGTGGGCGCTAACGCCGAGGCCGTTCGAAAGAAATTTTGGGCGGCCTCACTTTTTTAATCACTTTTTTTGCTACCTTTGCCCCGTCAATTGAAAGAAACAATATGCATTTCAATGCACCGGCATTTTTGCGTCACATTTTCCCCAGTTTCATTTGGAGTTTCGAAGGTGAAACGCGTAACGTGTTTCTTACTTTCGACGACGGGCCGCGCCCCGAAGTAACCCCATGGGTGCTCGACGAATTAGACAAGTGGAATGCCAAAGCTACTTTTTTCTGCCTTGGAAAAAATGTGGAAATGTTTCCCGACCTTTTCCGGGAAATTAAACACCGCGGCCATGCCGTAGGCAATCACTCCTACAGCCACATCAAAGGTTGGGGCATGGACACCGGCGCTTACATCCGCGACGTGGATTTTGCCAACGACCTCATTGGAAGCAACCTCTACCGCCCGCCCTACGCACGCATAGGCCCCAACCAGGCGCGCGTGCTCAGCGAACGGTATAAAGTAATCATGTGGAACGTGCTCAGCCGCGACTACAGCCGCCACATTTCGGGAAAACGATGCACGCGGAATGTCATCAAATACGTGAAACCCGGCTCTATTGTGGTATTTCACGATTCTGTAAAATCGGCACGGAATTTGTGGGAAGCATTACCGAAAGTGCTTCCTCATATTTACGGACAGGGATGGCAATGTAAACCTATAGAATTATAATCACTATGCACAATATATTGCTATTAGGATCAGGAGGGCGGGAACATGCGCTGGCATGGAAACTGCGGCAAAGCAAATTGTTAGGCCGCCTCTGCATTGTACCGGGAAATCCGGGCACGGCTTTGTTGGGTGAGAACGTTGATATCGCAATAAACGATTTTGAAACACTGAAACAACTTGCACTCGACAAAAAAATCACCATGATAGTGGTTGGCCCCGAAGACCCATTGGTGAACGGCATCACCGATTTTTTCAATAACGACCCCGACCTTGCACGCATTGCCGTGATTGGCCCCAACAAGCGAGGCGCACAACTCGAAGGCAGCAAGGATGTGGCAAAAGCGTTCATGAAAAAATACGGTATTCCCACGGCGCGCTATCAAACGTTCACCGCCGAAACCATTGACAAGGGCTACGCATTTCTCGAAAGTTTGAAACCTCCCTACGTGCTGAAAGCCGATGGACTGGCCGCCGGAAAAGGAGTGCTAATTATCGACGACCTTAGCGAAGCAGAACTGCAATTGCACGATATGCTAAACGGAAAATTCGGCAACGCCGGAAAAAAAGTGGTCATTGAAGAATTTTTGAAAGGCATCGAACTTTCCGTATTCGTACTTACCGACGGAGAGTCGTACAAAATCCTGCCGGAAGCCAAAGACTACAAACGCATCGGCGACCACGATACCGGGCTCAATACCGGCGGCATGGGCGCCGTATCGCCTGTTCCGTTTGCCACGCCCCCCTTCATGCAAAAAGTGGAAGAACGGATTATTATTCCTACCATAAAAGGGTTACAAAGTGAAAACATCGTGTATCGCGGCTTTATCTTCATCGGGTTGATGAATGTAAACGGCGATCCGTATGTCATAGAATACAACGTACGCATGGGCGACCCCGAAACCGAAGCGGTGATGCCGCGTTTAGACGGCGACCTGATTGAACTTTTTGAAGGCGTGAGCCGACACACGCTGCACGAAAAAACGTGCAAAACAAGCGAACAGACTGCGGTAACGGTGGTATGTGTATCGGAAGGCTATCCCGAAGCCTACCGGAAAGGAATGGAGATTAGCGGGCTCGGCCACGTGGCCGGCAGCCTCGTTTTCCAGTCGGGCACGGCCACGAAAGACGGCAAGCTCGTCACGGCGGGCGGGCGGGTGCTAACGGTAACTTCGCTCGGCAACAGCATCGACGAAGCGCGGAAAACAAGTTATGCCAACATGAAACATATTCAATACAACGGCAAATATCACCGTACCGACATCGGGGCAGACCTTTCTTCCTACACTGAAAATTCATCTGCCCATGTTTAGCCCTGTTCAACGCAACCCTTTTGCCACAAGCTTAGTGTGCCTGGCACTACTGTTCATTTTATGGATACCGGCTCTTTTCTTGCCCATAGCGCCCGAAACACTTCACTTGAAATTCATGATGCCCTTGCAACAATGGATGATTGAAGACTTACAGCTACAAGGGCAAGCAGGAATATGGACAAGTTTTTTGATGGTTTCTTTCGGCGCCTGCCTTCTATTTGTAATAAACAGGGAACACCTTTTTGTGTCCGGGCAGGAACAACTCATGTTGCCGCTGTTTATTCTCCTCTCTTCGGCCATGCCTTATTCCCAACAATTCTCGGGCTCGCAGGCTGCCGCTTTATTTGTATTGCTAAGCCTCTATTACCTTTTCCGGTCCATTCAGGCGATAAGAGCCACGTCTTCTCTGTTTCTTTCGTCATTTTTCACGGCGTTGGCCGGCTTGTTTTATTTTCCTTCCGTGATTATTCTTTTCACTATATTTATCGGCATACTTATTTCAAAACCTTTTGCATGGCGCGACTGGATGGCTTATTGTGCCGGAATAGCCGCTCCGTATTTCTACCTTTTTTTCCACCACTACCTCTGTTACGGAACGTATATCGACCTTTTAGAAAAAATGATTGAAAATATACCTCCGCCGGCGTTGCCCGAATTTACGTTTTCCATACCCGAAATTGCGTTGTTTATCCTTTTAATCATTATGGCGTTGTCTTCCTTTTTCCCCAGCCGCTCGGGGGGCTCTCTTGTGAAAGTCAAACACACCCGGATGCGGCAAATATTAAAATGCCTGCTGTTGTGCCTTCTGGTTTCCGCACTACTGTTCAGCGCATCGCAACCCGGCATCATATCGCTAATGGCAATTCCGCTATCCATACTTGCAGCAGATTATTACGACCATATTCGCCGAAAAAAAATATTTAATTTACTTTTGTTTCTTATTTGCCTTGCCGTAGCAGGCATAAGAATTTTATAAACCAAACGCTGACATTTTGTCATTAAAAAATATCAAAATGTCGCGTCAAAGCCATGTGGCACATTTATTGTATAAAGCTCCTTAGTATGAAAATGACCAATATATTTTTAGATACTGATTCCATGGAAGACGAAAATGTGGGCTACATTCCCATCGTGGTGGATGATGTAGATGTAGACGCGGATGCAGGGAATAAAACGATAAAAATTCCAAAACAATTGCCGTTATTGGCGTTGCGCAATGCGGTATTGTTTTCGGGAACTGTTATTCCCATTACCGTAGGGCGCGACAAGTCTATCGCCCTTATTCGCGACATATATAACACGACGAAACTACTGGGAGCGGTTACCCAGCGCGATACCAAAGTGGACAATCCGGGAATTAACGACCTGTATCACATCGGCACGGTAGCCCATATCCTGAAAGTGATTGAAATGCCTGACGGCTCCGTAACCGCCATCCTGCAAGGCATGCAGCGGTTTGAAATCACCGGCACCGTGCAGGAAGAGCCCTACATTATTGCCCACATCAGGGAGCGAAAAGACATACGCCCGGCGGCAGCCGACAACGATTACAACGTAATTATCGATTCGATACGCGACGCTGCCCTGCACGTGTTGAAACTCTCGCCGCACCTCCCGCAGGAAGCGGCTTTTGCCATTAAAAACATCGACAGCCGCGAATTTCTCATCAGTTTTATTGCATGGAATCTCGAACTCGATAACGCCGCCGACAAACAACAACTGCTCGAAATAGACCGCATAAAAGACCGCGCACTAAAACTGCTCGAATTGCTGAACAGGCAAATCGACATATTGAAAATAAAAAACGATATTCAGCAAAAAGTGCACACCGAGCTCAATCAACAACAACGCGAATATTACCTCAACAGCCAACTGAAAACCATTCAGGACGAGTTGGGAATAGGCAGTTCGCGCGACGACCTGAAAGAGCTTGAAGAAAAAGCGAAAGAGAAAAAATGGCCGAAAGAAGTGGCGGAACTCTTTAAAAAAGAAATGCAAAAAATTGAACGCATGAATCCGCACTACGGCGACTACCCGATGCAGTTCAATTACCTGCAATGCCTCGTTGACCTTCCTTGGGGAACGTGTTCAAAAGATAACCTGAACCTGAAAAATGCGCAAAAAATATTAGACGAAGACCACTTCGGATTAGAAAAAGTAAAAGAGCGGATACTGGAACACTTGGCTATCATTAAGCTGAAGGGCGACCTGAAGTCGCCTATCTTGTGTTTGTACGGCCCGCCGGGTGTAGGAAAAACGTCACTCGGAAAATCAATAGCCCGCTCGCTGGGGCGCTCGTTCGGGCGCATATCGCTGGGCGGCTTGCACGATGAAGCCGAAATTCGCGGACACCGCAAAACTTATATTGGCGCTATGCCGGGGCGCATCATACAAACCGTAAAAAAGTGCCAGACCTCAAACCCTGTCATCATTTTAGACGAGATTGACAAAGTGGGCAACGATTTCCGCGGCGACCCCGCCGCCGCACTCCTCGAAGTGCTCGACCCCGAACAAAACAACACGTTCCACGACAACTATCTCGACGTGGATTACGACCTTTCGAAAGTCCTGTTCCTCACTACTGCCAATAGCATTGCGAATATTCACCCGGCGTTGCGCGACCGCATGGAAATGTTGGAAGTAAGCGGCTACCTGATTGAAGAAAAAATTGAAATTGCAAAACGTTATTTGTTGCCGAAGCAACTGGAAGTACACGGCGTAAAGCCTTCAAAGCTGAAGCTGCCTGACGAAGTGATTGAAAAAATTATTGAACACTATACCCGCGAATCGGGCGTGCGCGGACTGGAAAAACAGTTGGCGAAAATAGTGCGCTACACCGGCAAGAAAATCGCTTTCGGCGAAAAAGTAAAACCGACGCTTACGGTGCAGGATATTCAAAATATATTGGGCGCGCCCAAGTTCCTGAAAGAAATGTATCAGGGCAACGACTTTGCAGGCGTGGTTACCGGCTTGGCGTGGACGGAAATGGGCGGCGAAATTCTTTTCGTGGAAACCAGCCTGAGCCGGGGGAAAGGCGCCCTTACCCTCACCGGAAATTTAGGCGACGTTATGAAAGAATCGGCCACCATTGCGCTCGAATACATCAAAGCGCATGCCACACAATTGAATCTCAAACCCGAATTATTCGGACATTGGAATATTCACCTGCACGTGCCCGAAGGCGCCATTCCGAAAGACGGGCCTTCGGCCGGCATCACTATGGCCACAGCCCTGGCGTCGGCGTTCACGCAGCGCAAGGTGCGCAAAAATATTGCCATGACCGGTGAAATTACCCTGCGCGGAAAAGTGCTGCCGGTGGGCGGCATAAAGGAAAAGATACTGGCCGCCAAACGCGCCGGTATTAAAAATATTGTATTGTCGCGTGAAAACGAAAAAGATATTAAAGAAATTAAGCCCATCTACATAAAAGGCCTCGCCTTTCAATATGTAGAGACCATCTCCGACGTGATGGATTACGCCCTTACCGGCGAGAAAGTGAAAAACCCGCTCAAGATACAGTAAACTCGTAGCCTTCCATAATCGGATTGTGCAGCACCTTGCGGCACACTTCGTCTACACGGCGCTCGGCTTCGGCCTTGTCGGTGGCTTCTATTTCAAGGGTAATGTGCTTGCCTATGCGCACCTGGTCGATGTCGGCAAAGCCTGTATTGTGTATCACTGACGTTACCGCCTTCCCCTGCGGGTCGAGCAGCGCTTTCAAAGGCATCACATTAATTTCGGCAATAAATTTCATATCAGTTTTTTTTAACAAGTTTACCTGCGTATAAACACAGCGAATATAGTATATAGCTCAGGATAATCAACACCACAGCAAGGGTAAAATCTTCTTCCGCCACAAGCGTAAACAGGACTATTGCGGCACAAATCAAAAGAAACACGTAGCGCAATTTATTGGAAGCCCACGCCAGCCCTTTAAACTTCATGGCCGGCATCGGCAAGTTCACCACCATCAATGCCGACAGCGCCACCACCGCGCCTAAAAGACTCCACTCATGAATAAAGGGGTCGAGCGCAGAATGGGTGCGGGCATATATCAGGAAGGAAGCCACGAGTAAAGCGCACGCCGGTGTGGGCAATCCCAAAAATCCCTCACGCTGGCGGGCGTCAATGTTGAATTTGGCCAATCGCAGCGCCGAAAATAACGTAAGAATAAATGGGGCAAACAACAGCAACTCCCACCCTACCGTGTCAAAACCCATGGTAATGCGGGGCGACAAAATACGATACATTTCCTGATACAACATGACGCCGGGCGCTACGCCAAAGCTCACCATATCGGCCAAAGAATCGAGCTGCTTTCCCATTTCGGAATAGGCTTTAAGCAAACGGGCGCTCAATCCGTCAAGGAAATCGCACACCGCTGCCATAAAAATGCAGTAGCCCGCAAAACTTGTCCACCCGCGCAGTGCAAGGATTACAGCCACACATCCAAACAATAAATTCAACAAAGTAATTGAATTTGGGATGTAATATGTAAGCGGTTTCATTATTTTTTTATACTTTTACCGAACAAATATAACTAATTTTATTCATTTACGGCTTTTCATGTTGAAAAAAACATTTTGCTTTCTGATAATATTTATGATTGCCACAACCGCCGCCCATGCCCGGCCGCCGAAACAATATACTTATAAGGTGGTTAAAAGCTACCCGCACGACCGGAACGCTTACACGCAAGGATTATTCTTTCACGAGGGAATACTGTATGAAAGTTCCGGGCAATACGGCTCTTCCAACATGCGCAAGTCGGATTTGGCCACAGGAAAAGTATTGCAGGCGCTGAACATTCCGCGCCAATATTTTGCCGAAGGCTCCTGCGTGCTGCGCGGCAAGCTCTATTTGCTCACGTGGCAGGAGCACACGTGTTTTGTGTGTGACGCCCGCACCTTCAAACAACTCGGCACGTTCCAATATCCTACAGAGGGATGGGGAATCACCACCAACGGCACGCAACTCATCATGAGCGACGGCACGGCCAACCTCTACTTCCGCCACCCCGACACGTTTGCGGAACTGCGACGCATCACGGTGCGCAACGACAACAAGCCGGTACAATATCTGAATGAATTGGAATACATCAACGGCGAGATATGGGCTAATGTGTATACCGCCAACCAAATTGTACGCATTGACCCGAAAGACGGCACGGTGACCGGCGTTGTTGACCTGACCAACCTCCTGCCGCGCAGCCTGCGCACCGCCAAAACCGACGTGCTCAACGGCATTGCCTACGACGAAGCAACCCAACGGATAGTCGTAACCGGCAAAAACTGGCCCAAGTTGTATGAAATTGTGGTGAGTGAGAAGAAGTAAAGGGATTTTACGACAAGACAAACAGGGCGTACGCAACACCAATTACGAATTAGTGACGTCTTGAGCAAAAGTTTCGTGAACGCCTCTTTACTTTTTAATCAGCGCCCGGATGGGGTTTAGAAAATTGATGACATTTCTATTTTGTTTAAATTCAAATCTACCTTAGCCCGTGTTTTTATAGTTTTCCCGAATTTGTAAATCAATCCAAAATATACTGCCCGCGTATTACTGTATGAAAAGCTTTCTGCCGTAAAACCATTTCCGTAACTATGTGTAGTGGCATAAGTGTTCAATAGGTTAAAGATAGAAATAGCCGCTGTAAGATTGTTCCCAAATGTTTTTTGCACATGGGCTCTTAAAGTCCAACGGTCATCGGTTTTTGATGCGTAATAACGGGTAGAGGGGTAGTACGTGACGTAGAAAGAGGCTGTTAATTTTTTTGGGAAATAAAAAATATTGGTTAGGCTTACGTTATAATTAAAGTAACTTGTATGTGCGTTTTCCCCCTGTGAATTAGGCGTATCGTACATATCTTTGTTCATACTGAGTGCGATGGTCGGTCGGTAAATTTGCCATAAGCGGGCATGATAATCTATGCTTGTATTGAGAATAATTTTTTGAGTGGTTGCTACGTTGTCCCACGTAGTATAGTACACGTCGTTGTCCGAATAATAGGTATTGACAATATCGTTCTCCGTACGCATGTAGGAAGCAAAAATGCTCCATGTTATCTTGTTTCTTTTCTGGTAAACATTTAGGTCGAAAGAATGCGTATAGGCTGGGGCTAAATCAGGGTTTCCGATGCTACGGGCAGATGGATACTGATAATTAATGATCGCGTAAGGGGATATATTAAACAGCCCTGGCCGCTTTATGCGCTGAGTGTAACTTAGCGTTAGGTTTAAATTCTTACCAAGCTGTTGATTAAAAGCTATACTTGGAAATAAGTTAAAATAATTATTTGAGCGGATGCGCGTAGATTGCCGGCATAACTTATCCTCAGTAAACTCACCCCGCAAGCCGGCTTGTACGCTAAACTTTTTCATCTCTTTTCCTATAACAAGATAAGCGCTCTCCAACAAACGGTCCATTTCAAACATATTATCGTATTGTAGCTGCCATGAGGTGGAGTTTTCGTCATATTGCGACAGCTTATCGTCTAAACGGATATGTTCTATATCCGAAGTGGCCCCCACTTCCATCATCCATGTTTTAAATATGGGCGATGCATATCTTATTTCTACAATGTTGTTATTCGATTTATAATGTATATTATTGTCATAGGTCAAGTCTGTTTCACGGTCAAAGAAGAGGTCAACATCATAAGGTTCTCGCATAAAATACTGTGTAATGTCCACTGTCAACTCTGTTTTATTTTTGAAAGTATGCGTATAGTTTAAGCCTATTTGATTATCATTAGAGCCCATTATCATACGTTGACTACTCAGGTAAGATAACGGTTGGGGCATGTCCTCACTATACGCTGTTTCTATAAGCATCTTGCCGTTTCGCAAGGAACTTTCCCAATACAATGTAAAGACGTTCATACTGTCCGAGTAGTAATCCGCTCCCAAGCGTGTAGTAATGCGATTGATTTTTGGCGTGGAGATTTGGCTTTGATTTACAGAATAACCGGCATCGTATTTTTCGTTTAAATATCCTTCTTCTTTGATGCCGGTATAGCGGTCATAAGCATTGGCAAATATATTCCACTTTTTTGACCGGTAATTTAATGTCCCTATGATATTATATTGGTTATTCGTGCCGCCGCTTCCCTGAATCATGCCATTAATTCCAAGTGGTTCACGCTTTGTCTTTAGGTTGATGATGCCGCCAATTCCCTCAGGATTGTATTTTACAGAGGGATTGGTGATAACCTCCACGGCTGCAATCATACTTGCCGGCACCTGCGTGAGGTCTCTCATAGCCGGCCCGGCGGGACGCCCATTCACAAGAATAGCCGGCACATACGTTTTAAGTGTTACATCCTTTCCATCGACTTTTATTTCAGGTAACGACTGAATGGCATCAGCGACACTGATTCCGCTTGCTGCAACTGCCGGATCTATATAGATGATTTTTTTATCAGGGCGAAATTCTATAGTGGTTCTATCTATAGCTACTGTAACTTCATCCAGCGTTCGTATATCAATATTCAGCGAAGCGTCTATCCGTATGTTCTTTTTTGACGAAGAAGCTCGCGTAATGTCTATCGTTTTTTGCTGATAGCCCATACAGGATATGGTCATATAGTAATTGCCCAGTGGCATTTTTTCTATCTCATACCTGCCTTTCTCGTCAGTCATTGATCCGGTTGTGATCTGTTTG
>JAITQQ010000130.1 GCA_031288855.1 Prevotellaceae bacterium | reverse complement strand
GCCGGTTTTCCGGCAATGCCGGTGGTAATGAAAAAAGTTTTGAGGTTGAAGTCGAATGTTTGCCCGGCGGAGCTGCTGTCGCGCAAGGCCACGCTGTGATTGCCGTGAATGAAATGAATGTAGGAGGCGTTTTTTACGTTATACACAGCAATAAATTGTTGCTGTTGTTGCCGGATGGAGTTCCACGCATCAAGTGCGAAAAAGCCGGTTAACAGGTAGGCTGAAATCCATAGCAGCCGCCGGCTTTTTGTTTCGATGTAAAGCATGAAAAGCAGTGCCAATACTATCATTACGCACAGTTGCTGCGGGCTGATGTATATGTTGGAGGCGACGGAGTATGGCATTTGGTCGATGAAGCGCACACCGTAATTAAGTAGCCACAGCGACTTGTCGAGGCACTGGGCGGCGATGTCCGAAACCACCGGAATCCATGATGTGGCGAGGAGCGCCGCACTGAGATAAACGATAACGCCGGTGAGCGGAATGACAAATGCGTTGGTCAGCAAAAAGTAGTTGGGGAATTGATGGAAACTTGCAAGGGTAATGGGCAGCGTGCCGATTTGCGCAGCAAAGGAAACGCTGAGGAGTTGCCAGAAGTAGTCGGTTATTTTGTGCCGGGTGTAAATCAGGCGATATATCGCAGGTTGGAAATATACAATGGATATGACGGCGCAGTAGGAGAGTTGAAAGCCGGCGTCAAACAGGTCGAAGGGGCGGAAGAGGCAAATGAAGAAAGCGGAAGCGGCGAGGGAGTTATAGATGCTGATGCGCCGGCGCATCATTTGTCCGGCAAGAACAAACGAAAACATCACGGTGGCGCGGGACACGGAAGGGGAGAAGCCTACCAGCGCGGCATAGCACCACAGGCAGAAGATGCACAATATATTTTTAAATAATTTTCCGTGTTGTTTTTTTTCGAGGAAAGAAAAAAGGAACGACAAGATGGCAAAAATAATCCCCACATGAAGGCCCGACACAGCGAGTATGTGCGTGGCGCCCGACGAAGAATAAGCCTGCTTCAATTCCTGGTCGAGGTCTTTTTTGTCGCCTAAGGTAAGTGCGTTGAGTACGGCAAACTCATCACCCGAAATGCCTTTATCCGCAAAGATTTGTTGGGCGTTTCCGCGCAGTTGTGCAGGAAAATTGCCCAGGCTTTTTGTCTGTGCGGGAAGCACTATGTAATGGGTGTTGCGGATAAAACATGTAGTAAACACATAGCGGCGTTTCATGTAGGCGCGGTAATCAAATTCGCCGGGGTTTTGTGGTGGCGGGAGTTCGCTTAAGCGGGCAAATGTTATGAGGGTGTCGCCGGGAAGAGGCGGCGCCTGTGTGCTGTCGGGCTCAAGATAGAAGATGGTTTTCTCACGGAGCGCATGCGTGCCGCTGCTATCGGCGTAAGCAAGTATGACGGCAGGTATTTTGAGGTAGCGTTGTCCGGGGGGTGCTTTTTCGCTAGCCACCGCTTTGATATAAATGTTTTGTTGAAGCGGAAATTTAGTTTCTTGTAGCTGGAATTGTACGGCGGTAATGCCGGCACAAAAGAGAAAAAGTAACCCGGCGAGCCCGCTTATCCATTGATGGGCGTAATGCCGGCAATAGGGGATGAGGAGCGTGCCCACAAAAAGGAAAAATAGCAGAACGACAATGGGCCAGAAAGAAAAATGAAAAGGATATGCGTGGCATTGCCAGGCAATGCCTCCGAGAAAAGCAAACGCAAGGCGAACATACGGCACTTCACGTAATGTTTCATTCCAATCCCTGCGCTGATGGGGCTGAACGGATGTTTTACGCACAATAGAGCTTGACTATGTTTATTATAACTTCAAACGATTTTTGCATACTTTCGAGTGGTACATATTCGTAAATGCTGTGGAAATTGTGGCCTCCGGCGAAAAGATTCGGACAGGGCAGTCCCATGTACGACAGTCGCGCGCCGTCGGTGCCGCCGCGAATAGGATTGATGAGCGGTTTTATGCCGGCCATCTCCATCGCTTTTACAGCATTTTCAACGAGGTGGATGTGTTTTTTTATTTCATCATACATATTGTAATATTGGTCTGTAAGGTGTATGGTGAAAGTATCTGCGCCGTATTTTTTGTTAAGCCGTTTTACGTTTTCTTCTAAAAAAGATTTCCGCCGGTTAAAAAGTTCGCGGTCGTGGTCACGGATGAGGTATTGGGCGGAAGCCTTGCCGGTATTGCCCTGTATGTGATTCAGGAAATAAAATCCTTCGCGGCCTTTTGTGGTTTCGGGGCGTTCGCCGGAAGGCAACAGCGCATTAAATTCCTGAATGAGCAGCAGCGCGTTTTTGAATTTTTCGGAAGCATACCCCGGATGCATGTTGCAGCCCTCTACGGTAAGTCCGGCGAGGGCGGCATTAAAGTTTTCAATTTCCAATTCACCGATTTGCCCGCCATCCACGGTGTAGGCGTAGTCGGCGCCGAACGCCTGCACATCAAAACCATCTGTGCCGCGCCCTGTTTCTTCATCGGAAGTGAACGCAAGGCAAATGTCGCCATGTTCAACTTCGGGATGCTGTGTGAGATGCTGCGCCACCTGCATGATGACGGCCACGCCGGCCTTGTCGTCTGCGCCAAGTAGGGTAGTGCCGTCAGTGGTGATGAGCGTTTGCCCTTTGTATGTAGCGAGGTCAGGAAAGTCGGAAACACGCAGGTATATTTTCTTTTCGGGATGCAAAAGAATATCTTGTCCGTCGTAGTGTTCAATAATTTTCGCCTGAACGTTTGCGCCGCTCACATCGGGCGACGTGTCCACATGCGCAATGAATCCGAGCGCCGGCGTTTTCTTGGTATTGTTTGCGGGAATATGTGCGAAGAGAATGCCCTGCGGATTTATTTGCGCCCGAATTCCCATAGCTTGCAACTCCTCAGCCAAGCGTTCGAGTAACGCCAATTGCCCGGCCGTGCTTGGCTTTGCAACCGAATCAGAATCCGATTGTGTGTCGTAGGCAATGTATCGTAGAAACCGTTCGAGTATAGCGTTCATTAGTAGTGGTTATCATATTTATGCCAAAGATAAGGATTTTTTTGTACATTTGCGCATTGTGCAAATATTATTTTTATTAAAAGCGAATATATGTTGAATATCGGATGTCATCTGTCTTTGTCGAAAGGGTATGCTGCCATGGGCGAGACGGCTATGGAAATTGCAGCGAATACGTTTCAGTTTTTCACCCGCAATCCGCGGGGCGGAAGTGCGAAGGATATTGATCCGCAGGATGCGGCGGCACTGGCGAAGTTGATACGCGAAAAACATTTTGCGCCTTTGTTGGCGCATGCGCCTTACACGTTGAATTTGTGTTCTGCCGACGCCAACACCCGCGGGTTTGGGATCTCTCTTATGGCCGATGACTTATGCCGTTTGGAACAATTGCCTTGCAAATTGTATAATATTCATCCCGGAAGCCACACAGGGCAAGGCGTAGAAACGGGTATTACTCAGATTACGGAAGCGCTGAACAAAATCATTAGCCCCGGCCAAACAGTGACCGTGTTGCTTGAAACGATGTCGGGAAAAGGGAGCGAGGTGGGTGTGACTTTTGAGGAAATAAAATCAATAATAGATGGCGTTGAACTGCAAGATAAGATGGGCGTATGTCTGGACACATGCCACGTGTATGCGGCCGGCTATGATATTGTGAACGACCTTGACGGGGTGCTTACGAAATTCGATAAGGTAGTAGGTTTGGAACGCTTGAAAGCAGTTCATTTGAATGACAGTATGACGCCGTTCGACAGCCGGAAAGACCGTCATGAATTGTTGGGCAAAGGAAGCATCGGGCTTGACGCCCTTGTGCGGGTTGTCAATCATCCTGCGTTAAAACACTTGCCTTTCCTGCTTGAAACGCCTAACGAACTTGACGGGTATGCCGAAGAAATCAGGACTTTGAAGGCGTTGTTCAAGGAATAAAAAAAAGTTGCTCCGGAAGCCTTTTTAGAAATTATCGTTTATTTTACTTCATTTCAATAAATTAAATATTTTTTCATGTAAAATTCATATAAAGTATTTATCGTAAGTACTTTATTTTGTGTGTAATAACAGCCTGTTAATAACTTTTTATATGATTATTAAGGCTATTTAGTATGTTTTACGAAAGATTAGTATTATTTTTGTTATGAAAAAGACGAAAAACTAAAACCACAGAAATTATGAATATGATTTTTTCAACTATGAGGGGAATATTTTTCATCTCAATGATGGTTTTTCCCACATTAGGATTATTTGCAAGCGACAATGACAAGCCGGAGACGGCTTCGGTGAAAGTTGATCGCTATGTTGACCGTGCGTTTCGTACGATGTATCCTATGGCTTCGGATGTAGTCTGGGCCAAACAGAAAAATTATTATGTGGCGGAATTTCAAATTGAAGATCTTGAGGTTACGGCTTGGTACGACCAGCTCGGCGTGCATTATATGAGCATGACGAATATGCCGTATGAGCAACTTCCGGAGGATATAAAAGCGACGTTTTCTTCAGGCGAATACGTGTCGTGGGATGTAGACGAGGTAAGCCTTGTAGAACGCAAGGGAAAAGAGCCGCTTTATACTGTTGCGGTGGCGTCGGATGACCAGAAGTATAATCTTTGTTATTCGGCTAACGGTTTTCTCATGAAAGTGATTGTAAACACCGCCAATGCGCTTCTTTCTCTATTGGACATAGAAAAAGAAGCGGATAAGCCCGTCGAAGTTTACGC
>JAITQQ010000116.1 GCA_031288855.1 Prevotellaceae bacterium | reverse complement strand
GGTTTTTTAAACCGGCGCAACAACGCTTTGCAAAAATCATGCTGCACCACGCGAATTGCTATGCTTCCATCGGCGGCTGTGGCATTGGCGGCAAGGCCTGCCGCTTGCGGATAAATAATAGTTAAAGGTTGCGCCGCTATTTCCACCAACGAATATGCCATCTCTGGAACTTGTTGTACATACCGTTCTACCATCGCCATGCTGTCGGCTATTACAATGAGGCTTTTGCTTTCGGCGCGTTGTTTCAGGGCAAATATTTTTTCTACGGCCTGTTCGTTGGTGGCGTCGCAGCCTATGCCCCACAACGTGTCGGTAGGATACAACAATAACCCGCCGCGCCGTATGACTTCGAGCGCCTGTGCAATGATGTGCTCCATTAGGTTAGTTCCTGATACACCTTCCATATATTTTTTGCGATATGGTCTTCGTTGAATTGTTGTGCGTGGGTGATGCCTTTGTCAATCATTTGTTGCCTGAACGGTCTGTCGTCAATAGTCTTCAGGATGGCCTTTGCAAAGCCTTCTTCGTCGAGCGGCTCCACGTATAAACTGTTGGGGCCGCCGGCTTCGGGCAGGCTCGAGCTGCGCGCCGCCACTACCGGAATTTTTGAATTTAACGCTTCGAGCAGAGGGATGCCAAACCCTTCAAACAGCGAAGGGCAGCAAAAGGTTTGCGCTTGCTGGTAAATGGCGGGCAAGTGATGAAAAACGGTATTATGCAGAAATACGATGCGGCTTTCCAAATGATTGTCCGCAATGTAATCTTCTACTT
Organism: Prevotellaceae bacterium; assembly: GCA_031288855.1. The sequence continues at coordinate 3,646 of JAITQQ010000116.1, read as the reverse complement.
GATGAAAATAAGAAGTAGCGCCGCCCACCACTACCAATTTGAGCGGCTCAGGTAATAAACGCAATGCTTTTACGAGGGTAAACAAATTTTTTCGTGACTCAATAGTGCCGACATACAACACATAGTCATCGGGCAGCTTATACAGCGCCTTCACCTTTTGCTTTTCCGTATCGGAACAAGTCCGGTAGAATTGCGGGTCGCAGCCCTGATACACCAGCCTGATTTTTTTTTCGTCGGTATTAAAAAACGAAATCAGTTCCTGTTTGGTTTGTTCGCTGATGGCGATAATCAAATCGGCGCGTTGGCAAGCTGAGGCGTATTTTTTGGTATAAATCCACCGGTCGATGGATTTATAATATTCGGGATATCGTAAAAATATAAGGTCGTGGATGGTTACTACCGTGCGCGTTTTAGATGCAATGCCAATAGGCAGTTCGGCGGTGAGGCCGTGAAACAATTCTATCTTGTCGAAGTTAATATCGGTTTTCATGCCGTAGGTGCGCCACGCGGCAGGCAAGCGTTTGAGCATGCCTTCAGGCCCCCGCACCGTAATGTTGGGGCGGTTGGCGAACGTCAGCAACGGATGTTTTTTGTAGAAAGTAGTATATAAAAAATATTGGTTATCGGGATAAAATTCAGATAAAATAGAAATGGTTGACCGGCTGTAATTCCCTAAGCCCGTAAAGTTTCTAAACGCTCTTTTAGCATCAAATCCTATGCGCATAATTTATTAATTTTTCGGTATATTTAATTCCACAACCACCGGATAATGGTCGGAAAATGTTACTTTTTCTATTTTATAATGGGCGACCTCAAATTGTTTGTCGCTAAAAATATAGTCGATGCGAAACGCCGGCCAGAAACTTTTATAGGTAGATATTATGCCGCTCCCGGCTTTTGTGAAACAGTCGTTGCGGTTGCCTTTCATTTTCCGGTACGTGTAAGATACAGGCGTGTCGTTAAAATCGCCGCAAACGATAATCGGGAAAGGCGAAGCGTCCATGTGCCTTGTGATGTCGTTGACCTGTTTGGCGCGTTTGATAAATCCCGATTTAAGCCGTCCCGACACATCGCGTATTTCTTCATTGCGCAATTCCTCCTGTTGCAGGCGCAGTGCGGTTTTTTCGAGGTTGATGTGGACCGATTGCAGGTGGGTGTTATATACCCGTATGGTTTTTTTCTTGATGACAACATCGGCAAACGAACACCGGTTGCTGGTGTTGGGAAATGTAAATGTTCCGCTTTCCGTTATCGGATAACGGCTAAAAGTGACAATGCCGAAAAATGCGCCGTTTTGCCGGAAATTAAGATGGTAATGATGATAGGGATATTGCCTGAACGCCTTGTTAACACTTGCCGTATCGAATGTCGATATTTCTTGTAGGCACACAATGTCGGGGCTTTCCTTTTCAATAAATTCGACAATGTTGGGCAACGTAACCATGTTTTTTTCTTTTCCCAAAAGTCCGAAAAGATGCACGTTATAACTGATGATTTTAATGTGGTGCAGCGTGTCGGTTGGGGCGGGGTTGTTGATGTGTACTTGAATAAAAAGCGGAAGGTAAAACAACGATGGAATGAGGCTGCATATATTTATCCATGCGGTTTTATGCCTGATGATAAGCCATGCAATACTCAGCAGCATATTCAACAGGAACAGGGGAAGAAAGAACAATCCGAAGAATGCCGGTATCCAAATTTTTTCGGGGTTGATGTAAATAGAAAGGTACGATAACAGCAATGCTACGGCCATCAGTATGCTGAGGATTTTAAGTGGAAGATAGACGATATGCCGTAGTGTTTTCATGGCTTTTAGAAATACATTCTTCCTTTTCGCTGCCAATATTTAACGAGTATGAATCCGAAAATCATGCCGCCTATGTGGGCAAAGTGGGCAATGTTGCTGCCGGATTGACTCAATCCCAGAAAGAGTTCAAACGCGCCGCAGACAACCACAAACCATTTTGCTTTGATGGCGATGGGAGGGAAAAGCATTTGAATAACATTGTTGGGAAACAGCATGCCGAAGGCCAACAGCACGCCAAACACCGCGCCCGATGCGCCTACGGTGGGCGTCATCAATAAGATGTGGTATTCCATACGGTTAAACGACAAACTTTCGAGCCAGTTGACGCCGGTGTGAAAGGCTGCCGCGCCCACGCCGGTAACCAGATAGTAGATGAGGAATTTTTTACTGCCCCATACATGCTCCAGTGTAGTGCCGAAAATCCAAAACATCCACATATTGAAAAAAAGGTGGAAAAAATTACCGTGCATGAAAATGTGGGTGAGGAACTGATGAGGCCTGAAAAAGGAAGAAGCCGGATAGAACAACGCAAATTTTTCTATCATAAACTCCTCATTAATGAATGTAGCCAACAGCATCAGCAAATTAATGATGATAATGTTTTTCACTACAGGAGGTATTGCACTAAAAAATCCGGATGAGTTATAGTTAAACATGCACTTAGTTTTTAAACATTTTTTTATCCAATTCTTCTATGGGAATAATATGAATTACCGGTTTTCCGGCGGGGCATATCGAAGGCGTTTCACACGCAAAAAGCCGGTCGATGAGCGCTTGCGCCTCTTCGGGTTTAAGCGTTTCTGCCGCGTAGCCTGCGGCGGTTTTGGCGAGCGAAGCGGCGAGCGTGGTTTGCCGGTTTTCTTTTAGCTGTGCCGAAGTGTGATTCAGTTCTTCCAAAAGTGCTTGTATCCATTCTTGCGCGTCAATGCCGGCAAGGTCGGGCGGAAGTCCGTTAATGGCGATGGTATGGTTGCCGAGCGAGGCAATGTCGTAACCCAACAGGCGCAATTCATCAATTACCGGCTCGAGTAAAAGATAATCTTCGGGGCGCAGTTCCATAGTTTCGGGGAATACCTGCTGCTGCGAAGCGTGCTGATGATTGGCCAAGCGGCGAATATATTCTTCGTAGTAGATGCGTTGCCGTGCGCGGCGCACATCAATAAGCATAACCCCCGATTTTACAGGCGTGAGAAGATATTTCCCCTTTACTTGAATGAAAGAAAGGCTTACCGTTGCAGGCAAGTGTGGCGATGGCGCATCTGCCGGCGCAGGGGCGTTCAATCCTTCGTATAACTTTTTCCAGTTTGAGTCTATTTTTTCTTTGTGGTGTGTTGTACCGGTTTTCTTTTCTTCATCAAACGGATTAAAATGTGGGTCAATATTGACTGTTGGTGCGGCAGGCGTGGGCGCATTTTTGCGTACTGCCGGAAATTCCGGAGCGCCTTCGGTGTCGAAATCAATAGAGGGCGCTACCGCAAACTTCGACAACGTTTCGCGTATCGCCGCATTGAGCATTTGAAAAATTACGGATTCATCGGCAAATTTTATTTCTGTTTTCGCCGGATGAATGTTCACGTCTATGCTGGCGGGCGGAATTTCAAAGTAAATAAAATAAGTGGGAAACGTGTCGGGCGAACGCACGAGGAGCTTGTCGTAGGCCGAGATGATGGCTTTTTGCAAATAAGGGCTGCGGAAATACCGGCGGTTGACAAAGAAAAATTGATTTCCGCTGTTGCGCCGCGCGCTTTCGGGTTTCCCGATAAATCCGCGAATGTTGACCATAGACGTTTCTACCTGCACGTCGATTAATTGCTGGTTAAGATTTTTCCCCATGAGGTT
>JAITQQ010000108.1 GCA_031288855.1 Prevotellaceae bacterium | reverse complement strand
TGCGGCAAATTGGCCGCCTGTTCTACGATATGAGATGATACGGTAGCCATACGGATTAAGCCATGTAGCACAAAGGTAGCGTTTTTTACCCATCCGGCAATTAAATGCCCCGCACAGGTGGATTTCAAATCCGCCCTGTACAGGCGCAATGCATTGCGCCTCTCCCCAAACACCGCACGCGCCCGCCCCGAAACTGATTGATGGCGAGGCCTGCGGCACATCCCTACGGAATGTAAAAAAGGAATGGGGAATAATCGTTAACCGTTCGCCGTCAATCGTTTTCCGTCAATCGTTCTCCGCTGTCCGTTCGGAGCGCATTATTTTCTTGCGCATCCGCGAGGTGGGAATGTTCAACTGTTCGCGGTATTTGGCAATGGTGCGGCGGGCAAAAGTAAACCCTTCCTTCTGCATCATCTCGGCCAACTCCTCATCGGAATACGGATGTTTCTTGTCTTCTTCCTCAATGAATTGCGTCAGCAATCTTTTAATGTTGCGGATGGATACCTCTTCGCCTGTTTCACTGGTAGTGCCTTCCGAGAAGAAAGATTTGAGCGCAAAAATACCAAAATGCGTCTGGATGTATTTGCTTGTTACTACCCGTGAAATCGTCGAAATATCAAGGCTTGTGGTGAAAGCAATATGTTTTAACGCCATGGGGCGCAAAAGGCTTTCGTCGCCTTCCATAAAAAAATCGTGTTGGTAATCAATAATCGACTGCATGGTTTTCATCAACGTGTCTTGCCGCTGTTTCAGCGCATCGATAAACCATTTTGCCGATTCTATTTTCTGGCGCAGAAACACCAGCGTATTGCGGTCGGAGCGGGTTTTCGCCTGTTCTTCTTTTTTCAGCAGTTGCTCATACCGCTGACTGATGCGCAAATTGGGAATCGTGTAGCGCGGCATGGTGAGGTTGAACACGCCGTTTCGCACTTCCAACAGGAAATCGGGAACGACATACATGGTGCGGTCGTCAACCGTTTCGATAACGCCGCCCGGCTTAGGGTTGAGGCGTACAATTTCCCCCACCGCCGCATTAAACTCCGCCTCGCCAATGCGCATCCGGTTTCTTATTTTATCATACAGCCTGCCGGTGAAATCATTGAAATGATGTTCCAGTATGTTTATCGCCGCCTTCACTTCCGGAGAGGGTGCTTTATGCTTTAACTGAACAAGCAAGCACTCTCGCAAATCACGCGCTCCCACGCCCGACGGCTCAAAACTTTGAATAATTTTCAACAGTTTTTTAAGCTCCTTTTCGTCGGTGGAAATATTCCAACGGAATGCAATATCGTCAACCAACGATGCGAGGTCGCGCCGCAAATATCCGTCGTTATCCAAACTCTGTATCAGAAATAACGCCAAAGTGTTTTGCCGTTCATCCAAATCGGCAAAGCCCAACTGCTGCTGCAACTGTTCATACAGCGATTCTTTCACCGACAGCGTGGGAAAATCGAGCATGTTGGAAACCATCGACGGTGCATTGTGCGCCCGCGGCGACGCTCCGTGCGAAACGTATTCTTCAATGCTCAAATTTCTGTTTTCTTCCGTTCTGTCATCGGCTTCCTTCACCTCCTCCAACACCGGGTTCTCTTCCAGTTCTTTTTCTATATGCTGCTCTAACTGCAAGGCGGGCATTTGCAGCATGCGAATAACCTGCACCTGTTTAGGCGATAATTTTTGATGCAGTGATTGTTGAAGCGCTTGTTTAAGCATGAAAATCGTATTGCTATTCTATATAGCAAAGATAAGCATTTTTATCGTAATTTGCTTACAATATCCCATAAAACAACACCTATGCTCACCGATACATTTAGCGAGTGTTTGGTGCCTTGCTGCGGTATTTCGAGCGAAATGCCGCACCGGTCAACCACTTGTTGTTGTACGCCTTTTACTTCATTTCCAAATATCAATGCATATTTTTTACCTTTCTGGGGTTGAAAATCGTGAAGCAAAATGCTGCCTTCTACCTGCTCTATGGCCACCGGGCAGTAGCCTTCTTCACAAAGTTTGTCGATGACGTGCGTGGTTTCTTTTTCGTAGTGCCACGCCACAGTATCTTCAGCGCCTAAGGCGGCTTTATGAATTTCGGCGCTGGGCGGCGGGGAAGAAATGCCGCACAGATAAATTTTTTCGATACGAAATGCATCGGCGGTGCGAAACGCCGCGCCGATATTGTGTTGGCTGCGGATATTGTCGAGCACCAACACCAAAGGCAATTTGTCAGCCTGTTTAAATTCTTCGGCCGACAAACGAGATAATTCGCTGTTCAGAAGTTTTCGCGGCATTTTTTTATGCGTACTTTTCTATTTTTTCAATTCGCGGGAGATGGCGCCCGCCCTCAAAAGCAGAAGTGAGGAACGCCGTTACAATTTGTTGTGCCGTATGCGCATCCACGAAACGCGCGGGCACTACGCAAATATTGGCGTCGTTGTGTTGACGCACCAATTGGGCAATGGCCGGCGTCCACGACAGCCCCGCACGAATACCTTTGTGGCGGTTTAGCGAAATCGCCATGCCGTTTCCTGTGCCGCAAAAAGCGACGCCGGCCTCTACGGTTTTCGCCAACACCGCCTCCGCCAACGGATGCGCCACATCAGGATAATCCATGCGCGCTTCAGAATAAGTGCCGAAATCTTTTACCTCGATACCTTGCTGGCTTAAATAATTTTTGATGTACTCCTTGCAGCCAAAGCCGGCATGGTCGGCCGCCAACCCTATAGTTTTGTATGTTATCATAAGGCAAATGTAATTATTTGTTCGCTTTTTCCCAAATACAACAACCCATCGGATACAAAAACGGCACAGTGAGCAATCCCGCCGCCACATCAATCAAATAATGGGCTTTGATATATACGGTGGAAACAATCAGCAGCAGCGCCAACGGCAGTAATGCCCAAAACAATTTTCGTATTTTTTGTGCATACAACAACACCATGCAAATTACGGTGATGCCCACATGAGAACTCGGAAATGCGCCGGTGGGCTTTTCTCCACAAGCCTGTAAAAACCGCATGACTGCACGGAAAGGCCACGTGTCGGGCGTACAGTTATCGGGCTCCGGAAAATAAAATTGCGGCCCCATGACCGGAAAAATAATGAACAGCAAGTAATACACAAAAAACGAAAACAGGAGCACAAAGGTTGTTTTAGCGCCCTTCGCGCTTTTCGTTTTATAACTTACCCACACCGTCAAAATAATAATGAAGTAAAACGACAGGTATGCAAAATTCATCAGTTCGTTAAACCACGGCCACGGCATAGCCTGACAAAAGGCAAGGCTGGGTTGGCCGCCGAACAACACCTCATCGGCATTCATGAAAAATCCGTCTAAATTCGGGAAGAAAAAACTGTCGATATAATAGGTTTCGGGATACCAGTAAATCACCAAAGCCAGCGGTAAAACCTGACGGACAACGGACAACGGCGAAGACTGTTTCGTATCTATCCGCCACAGGATAAACAGCGCAGAAAGAATGATGATGCGCACCGACAGCAAGAAAAGCAAGGTGAGCAACTTGTCGCCCATCATCATGCTAGGGCACGCCAGCATGTAAATTGCCGTCAGCAAGGCATAGTAAAAAGTTATTTGCTCAACAGGATAGCATTTTTTTATCCGCAGCATGAATTATATATTTTCCTTAATGTAACAGCGGGTACGAAACAGAAATTCCTTTTCATAGTTGTCCCAAATGCCCAACGCATTGGTATTGGATTCCAACTGTGAAGAAGAAATCGCTATTTTAACGTGATGCCGGATATATGATTTATTCATGGCCACATAATAAAGCGAATGAATGCCGCGATGTTGCCACTCGGGAAGCACGCCGTTGACATATAAATCTATGTCGGAATATTTGCGGAGCGCCTTCAAAATATAAATAAACCCGAAAGGAAAAAGTTTTCCCTTTGCCTTCTGAAAAGCCTGTGAAAGCGTGGGCATGCTAAGCCCAAACCCCACCAGATTGTCTTTGTCGTCTAAAATGAAACAGGCCAATTCGGGGCGGATAAAAGAAAAAAATGATTTTATGTAATACGATATTTGTTCGGGGGTAAATTGTACAAAACCGTGAAGGTTTTCCCATGCCACATTAATGGCTTCAAAGAATTTGTAGGCATACGGTATAATATCTTTTTTCTTCTTAAAAATTACCGTGCGCAAATTGTATTTTTGTGCGATGAGTTGATTGATGCGGTTTACTTTTTCGGGCACCGGCTGCGAGGCGTTAAAACGATATTGCAGCCAATCTACCGCCTTGCCGTATCCGTGTTTTTCGAGATGCTGCGGGTAATACGGATAATTGTAAGGGCTGATGATGGGCGGCATGTGTTCAAATCCTCCCACCAACATGCCTTCAATATCGAAATCGGTAAAACCCATGGGGCCTTGAATGGCGGTCATGCCCTTGCTTTTGCTCCACTGTTCGGCGGCGTTCAACAAAGCGCCCGACACGTCGTAGTCGTCAATAAAATCAAGCCATCCGAAGCGGGCGATTTTATTTTGCCATTTTTCGTTGGCGCGGTGGTTGATGATTGACGCAATGCGCCCTGCTATTTTTCCGTCTTTGTAAGCCAAAAAGTAAACAGCCTCGCAGCCGGCGGCAAAAGAGGGATTGAGGTCTGCGCTCAATGTTCGTTTTTCGTCAGCGATTAAGGGAGGCACCCACAATTTATGGCCTTTGTAAAGCTCAAAGGGAAATTTGATAAACTGCTTTAGTTCCTTCTTTGTATTTACCGCTTTGATGCTTATCATAACCGTATCTACTTAATGATATCGAGTTGCCGCGCTATTTTTTGCACTTTCTCCAATGCAAGGTCGAGTTGTTGTTGCGTATGCGTAGCCATCAGCGAGAAACGGATGAGTGTCGAATCGTTAGGCACGGCGGGGTGCGGCACAGGATTGACAAAGATGCCTTCTTCCAATAAAAGTTTCGTCATCAAAAAAGTTTTGTCGTTGTTGCGAATCATAATCGGAATAATCGGCGTGCAGGAATGGGCGATGTCGAAGCCCATATCGCGAAAAGCTTTCAGGCAGAAGTTGGTGTTTTTCCACAACTGCTCCATGTGTTGCGGCTCGGTTTGCATAATTTCGAGTGCGGCCAGTGCGCTTGCTGTAGCGGCCGGCGTAGCGCTTGCGCTGAAAATAAGCGAGCGCGACGTATGTTTGATAAGATTAAGCGTGTCTTTATCGGCAGCTAAAAATCCGCCGATAGAAGCTAAGGACTTGCTGAACGTTCCCATGATAATGTCCACATCATCGGTTAAGCCGAAGTGCGACGACACGCCGCGCCCCTGTTCGCCGATAACGCCAAGCGAATGGGCGTCGTCAACCATGATATTGGCATTGTATTGTTTGGACAAGCGCACAATTTCAGGCAGATTGGCAATGTCGCCCTCCATGCTGAAAATGCCGTCTACCACAATCAATTTCAACGCCTCGGGCTCGCAACGCTGCAACACTTTTTCGAGCGATGCCATATCGTTATGGCGGAACTTTAGCGTCTTCGCAAACGACAGCCGCGCCCCTTCAATGATAGAAGCGTGGTCTAAATCGTCTAAAAGAATATAATCGTTACGGGTGGTAACAGTAGGAATAGCGCCGAGATTCGACTGGAAGCCGGTGCTGTAAACCAATGCGCCGTCCTTGCCGACAAACTTGGCTAATTTTTCTTCCAACTCCACATGAATATCCAACGTGCCGTTCAGGTAGCGAGAGCCGGCGCAACCGGTGCCGTATTTCCTCACAGCGGCAACAGCGGCTTCCTTGACTTTGGGATGGCTCGTCAGCCCCAAGTAACTGTTAGAGCCGAACATCAACACTCTTTTTCCATTTATCAACACTTCGGTGTCCTGCTCCGACTCGATGGTGCGGAAAAACGGATAGACACCTGCTGCCTGTACTTTCTGCGGTTCAGTATACTTGGCGTACCGTTCCCGCATGATATTTACATTATTTTTGCTCATAGGTTTATTGCAAATATTAAACTGTCAAAGGTAGTAAAAAAATCGGAATATATGCATATCTTCTTTTCTTTTTCCGCTTTGGCCGGTTCAATTATTTCACTACATGCCTTATGGGGTTTCCTTTCCGTAAGAGATTTTTTATCTCATCATAAGGGACATGCACGTGTATAGTGCCCACAGCATACGCGGCAATTTCATATTCATTAAACGAATATGTGACGCCGCTGCCATCAATCAGAAAATTGCCGTTCGGCGCAATTTTGCCAATGTCGAAGAACCCGGTTTGCTCCAACTGCTTCGGGTCATCCAGTTCATTTTGGGCGGCAAGGCGCTTTACTAAAATTTGCGCCATTTTGTTTTTAAAATCATCTACAAACAACTCGCTTTCTGTGATGAATGTTCCTCGCCGCAAATCTATCACATAATTAGACAGCGTATGGGCAGGATGCGCGCCGCCGGTATAATTTTCCGTATTCACGCTAAAACTTATTAACCTATTTTCGTCAAAGGTCACTTCGTTAGAAATCATTTCGTGATAGAAAAAACGAATCAGAGAGCCCTTGTCCGGGTTTTTCATTTCTTTCCTGAATTCATCTTCCAGCGCTTTGTAATCGTGTTGTTTGTTCTCGATATACTGCGCTACTGCTTCTTCGGGCGTATAATTTTCGTAGGTGTTGTCAAAAAACGAAGAGAGAAACAGGCAGCGGATTTTCTCTAATATTTTCTCATCCTTGCATGTTTCCGGATAAGTGAATGACAATTTCAATTCATACTTGGGGTTGTCCGGGCTATTCAACAACGAATAGCTTTTTTCTTCATTAATTGTGGCGTATGTAATTTCATTTTTTTCTATAGTATTTCTGGTTTGGCAAGCCGTTACAACAAGGGTTGTAAGGACAAGAAGGTAATTTTGCGTTTTCATACTATATAAAATTAAATTAATATCAAGTAGCCATAGTAACCAAATTGCGGTCTCCGTATCCGTTATCGACACGGGCTACATGCGGCCAGAATTTATTTTCGGACACCCACGCCAACGGATAAGCCGCCTGCGTGCGGGAATAAGGATGCGCCCACTCATCGGCAGTCACCTCAACGGCCGTGTGGGGCGCCATTTTCAGCGGATTATCGGCAGCGTCAAATTTGCCGTTTTTAACCGCTATACATTCTTCTTTAATATAAATGAGCGCTTGTACAAGGCGTTCCAGTTCGGCTAACGATTCGCTTTCGGTAGGCTCTATCATTAGCGTTTCGGGAACAGGGAACGAAAGTGTAGGAGCATGAAACCCGAAATCCATCAAGCGTTTTGCCACATCGGTAGCATCAACGCCATATTCTTTTTTGAAATGGCGCAAGTCGATAATACATTCATGCGCCACGCGTTTGGTTTCGCCGATAAACAGCGTATTGTAGTGCGGCTGCAACCGCGCCGACAGGTAATTGGCGTTCAGTATGGCCAGCGACGTGGTGCGTGTAAGCCCTTCGGCGCCCAACAGTTTTATGTAAGCATGCGTAATGAGGCACGACAGCGCATTTCCGTATGGCGCTGCCGATACCGCAGAAATTCCTTTTTCGCCGCCTGTTTTCACTACGCTGTGCGAAGGAAGAAACGGCGTTAAATGTTTCGCCACCGCCACCGGCCCCACGCCCGGCCCGCCGCCGCCGTGCGGCATGGCGAACGTTTTATGCAAATTCAAATGGCACACATCAGCGCCGATAAAACCGGGATTGGTCAGCCCTACCTGCGCATTCATGTTAGCGCCATCCATAAACACCAAGCCGCCGTTTTCATGCACAATGTCCACCATTTCTTTTATGCGGCTTTCAAATACGCCGTGCGTGGAAGGGTATGTAATCATGATACAAGCCAAATTATCCTTATGCTGTACGGCTTTTTCGCGCAATTCATTCACATTGATATTGCCGTTTTCGTCGCAACTCACCAGCACAATCTGCATGCCGGCCATCACCGCACTGGCAGGATTGGTGCCGTGCGCCGACGTAGGAATAAGCGCCACGTTCCGGTGTTCGTTGCCTTTGGCTTTATGATAGGCGCGTATCAGCATCAAGCCGGTGTATTCGCCGGCCGCGCCCGAATTGGGCTGTAGCGATACCGCATCAAAGCCGGTAATCACAGCCAAATCATGTTCCACCTCTTTGAGTATTTGCAAGTATCCTTCCGCTTGGGCTGCCGGCGCATAGGGATGCATGTTGTAAAATTCAGGCCAACTCAGCGGCAACATTTCCACTGCCGCATTCAGTTTCATCGTGCAAGAGCCCAGTGGAATCATAGACTGGGTAAGGGATATGTCGCGCCGTTCCAACTTTTTGATGTAACGCATCATTTCCGTTTCGGAATGATAGCGGTGAAACACTGTTTCCGTCAGTATTTCCGACTCGCGCGGCAAAACAAGGCTTTTCGAAAAGTTATCACATGCACATTCTTTTTTCAAATCAAAAATATTCATTATCGCCTGCGCTTCCTCGCAAGTGGTGACCTCGTCGAAGCTAATGCGTACACTGCTTTCAGAAGGATAAAAGAAATTTATCCCTTTTGCTTCCGCTTTCTCGCGGATTGTTTCGGCGTGTACATTTTGTATTTCAAGGGTGTCGAAAAAATATTCCGAAGACAATTTGTATCCTGCCGCTTTCAATTTTTCCGCCACAATCACGGCATATTTGTGGGCATGTGCGGCGATGCGCTTCAACCCTTCGGCGCCATGATACACGGCAAACA
>JAITQQ010000100.1 GCA_031288855.1 Prevotellaceae bacterium | reverse complement strand
GCTTTCAGCTCGGGGAAAGCGCTTCCCATTTGCTCCACCAGTGTGGGCACTATGCGATAGATAAACGGCTCGGAAAGGTTTAAAAAAGTGTAGCCATACCGTACGGCGCGGCGCAGGATGCGGCGAATGACATAGCCGGCTTTCACGTTGGAGGGCAATTGTCCGTCGGCAATGGAAAAGCATACAGCCCTTACGTGGTCGGCTACAACCCGCATGGCGACGTCGCTTTTTTCGTTTTCGCCATATTGCTGCCCGCACAATTCCGCAATTTTCGTCAGCAGCGGTTGGAACACATCAGTGTCGTAATTGCTTTGTTTTCCTTGTAGCGCCATGCATAGCCGCTCGAAGCCCATGCCGGTGTCCACGTGTTTTTTGGGCAGCAGTTCGAGGCTGCCGTCGGCCTTGCGGTTAAATTGGATGAATACCAGATTCCATATTTCCACCACTTGCGGATGGCCGGTATTCACTAATGTAGCGCCGTTTATTTTTTTTCGTTCTTCGCCGCTACGCAGGTCGATGTGTATTTCGCTGCATGGCCCACAAGGGCCTGTAGCGCCCATTTCCCAGAAATTATCCTTGCGCGAGCCCAACAGAATCCGTGTTTCGGGAAGGTGTGTTTTCCAATATTCCATGGCTTCCGAATCGGCTTCCAACGCCTCTTCCCGGCTTCCTTCAAACACGGTTACATAAAGGCGTTCCTTGTCTATCTTATACACTTCGGTAAGCAGTTCCCAAGCCCATCCGATGGCTTCTTTTTTGAAATAATCGCCGAAACTCCAATTGCCCAACATCTCAAACATGGTGTGGTGGTAGGTGTCGTGCCCTACTTCTTCAAGGTCGTTATGCTTGCCGCTTACCCGCAAACATTTTTGCGAATCGGCCACTCGTTTGTGCGCTATAGGCGTATTGCCTAAAAACCAATCTTTAAATTGATTCATTCCCGCATTCGTGAACAGGAGCGTGGGGTCGTTTTTGACGACCATCGGGGCAGACGGTACGATTGTATGTTGTTTATTTTTAAAGAAATTCAGGAACGTGTTGCGAATTTCGGAAGCGCTTATCGGCATATTTTTTCTTACTTTATGTTAAAATTTGAACAAAAATAATGATTTTATTTGGTTTTTACTAAAAAAACACTTACTTTCGCACGATAATTTAATGAAAATTGAATTAACATGGCAAGATTAAAATATCGTTTTAATGCCGCAACACTCTCTTTTGAGGTGCACCACATCAGCCGGAAAAAACGATTAAAACATGCGGGTTTGTTGTTTGTCTTGACTTCTCTGTTGGCTACGGGATGTTTTGTGAGCTATTCTCGATATTTTGACACCCCGAAGGTCTTATCGATACGCCAAGACAATGCAGCGCTTGTGTTGCAACTGGAGTTATTGAAAAAGAAAATCACAGTAGCCGATAGAGTTTTACAACAATTGCAACAACGCGACAACAACATTTACCGCCCTACATTCGGTTTGGATGATATTCCGTCGTCTATACGTGATGCGGGTTTTGGGGGGATTGACCGTTACGCGCACCTCGAGAAATCAATATACTCCGATATTCTGGTAGATTGTTCGAGAAACTTGGATAAGCTATTGCGTAAAGTCTATATACAATCCGTGTCGTTTGATACGGTGGCAAAAAATGCCACGATTATCGAGCAAATGGTGGATTGTGTGCCGGCTATCCAGCCTTTGGCGCACGTGACACCGAAGATTACCTCTCCTTTTGGTTACCGGAAAGACCCCATGTTTGGCGATAGAAGGTCGCATGATGGCATTGACCTCGGAGGGCACATAGGCGAAATAGTGTTTGCCACCGGCAACGGCAGGGTTATTGCGGTAGAGCGTTCTTTGGCAAGAACGGGCTACGGCAACATGGTGTTGGTAGATCACGGTTTCGGCTATAAAACACGCTATGCCCACTTGCATGTGATTACCGTGAAAAAGGGCGACATGGTGAAGCGCGGACAACAAGTCGGAACACTTGGAAACACCGGGAAATCGACAGCACCGCACCTGCACTATGAAGTCCTGGTGCGCGACAAACCTGTAAATCCATTAAATTTCTTTGCGAACGATATGGAATCGGAGGACTTTTCCAGTATTATGCAACTGAGCGAAGCGGATGCCAATATTGAAAAAGCACACGATTAGCCTTATATGAAGAAGTACCGCTATCGTTACCAACACGAGCACCTCGATTTTGTTAAAATTAAAGTCAGTTTTCGTGATATTGCATTGAAAGTGCTGTTATATGTTTTCGCGGCGGCTTTCATTACAATAAGTTATTATATCGTTTTTTCACTGTTTTTTGATACCCCTGAAGAACGAGGGCTGAAGCGTGAGAAGGAATTACTCGAAACGGAGGGTGCACAACTTCAGACGCGGTATGAGCAAATAGAAACCATCATGAAGGAGCTCAATGTGCGCGATAAGGAAATTTACCGTACGATTTTTCATACCGACCCCGCATTTCTGAATAGCTCCGGAAATTTGAACACGTACGACGATTACGATGTTATTGGTAATGATGCACTGACTGCCGAAACCGTATTTAAGATGCGGCATTTGCAAAAGCGGGCTGCCGGCGTGTCGTCTTTGTTTGATGAACTGTCGCAACACCTCAAAGAAAAGTCAACGGATGATTTGCTGTCTATACCTTTGATACAACCCATAGAGAACAGACATTTGATACGCATCGGCGCTTCATACGGCAAGCGGATGCACCCCTTTTATAAATTGCTGAAAGAACATACCGGCACTGATTTTATTGCAGGTGTGGGCGCAGATGTTTTTGCCACAGCCAATGGAAAAGTGGCGTCGGTTCAATCGCAACGCAGTTATGGGCGTAAAGTGGAAATAGACCACGGCAACGGTTATACAACGGTGTATGCGCATTTAAGTAGCGTGCTGGTGAAACAGGGGCAGCCGGTGAAACGGGGGCAAGTCATTGCGAAGGTGGGCAATTCCGGCATGTCGGTAGTGCCGCATTTGCACTACGAGGTGTTGAAGCATGGACAGTTTATGGACCCCTTGCACTATTTCTTTATCGGCCTTATGCCTGATGAATATGAATACCTGATACAGTTTTCAACCAGTAGCGGACAACCGCTCGATTAAAATTTTACATTATGCCGGAGATTAAAATCGAAAAAATGTTTTATACCATTGGCGAGGTGGCCGGAATGCTGGGCGAAAACACTTCGCTGATTCGCTTTTGGGCCAACCGGTTTGATGACATCATCCGGCCGCACAAAAACAAGAAAGGCAACAGGATGTTTACGCCCAACGATATTGAAAATATCAGGCTGATTCATCATCTTGTAAAAGAAAAAGGCATGACGCTTGACGGCGCACACAAACGAATAAAAGAAAATAAAACAGGAGAAGACCATTCGTTGGAAATGGTGCAGGCTTTGGAAAACATTAAAGCCGAATTGCTCTCCGTAAAAGAATTGTTGTAGATGAAAGTTACTGCCGCACATATTGCCGCTGCCATTGAAGAACAAGCGCCTTTAATTTATCAGGAGAATTATGATAATGCGGGCTTCTGTGTAGGCCGCCCGGATACTGTAATCCAATCCGTGCTGCTTTGCGTGGATGTGACCGAAGCGGTGTTGGAAGAAGCCGTGCGCTTGGGCGCTAATATGGTTGTTTCGCACCATCCGGTGATTTTTACCGGGCTGAAAAAAGTGACAGGGGCAACGTATGTGGAGCGGATAGTGGCGCAGGCCATCAAAAACGATATTGTGCTCTATGCCGCCCACACCAATATGGACAGCGCGTTGCACGGCGTAAGCTGGGCTATGGCGCAACAATTGGGGTTGCATGATATAAAGGTATTGTCGTTGCGCGAAGCTCCGGAACAATCGGGTTTCGGCGCGGTGGGAAATCTTCCCGGCGGCATGAACGTTCGCTCGTTTTTCGATTTGTTAAAACAGGTTTTTGCCGTGCCTTGTGTGCGCCATAGCGCCTTGCTGCCCGGTGAAGTGCGGCGGGTGGCCATGTGTGGCGGCAGCGGGGCTTTCCTGCTACATGACGCTATCGCGGCGGGCGCACAATGCTTCGTCAGCGCCGACTTGAAATATCATGACTTTTTTAATGCTGACGGACAAATTATTATGGCCGATATAGGGCATTATGAGAGCGAAAAATATGTTCTTTCGATTTTTTATGAGCTTCTTACAAAAAAAATACCTAATTTTGCAATCCGAATTACTCAAGCCGGATTGAATCCGGTGTATTACTATTGATAATATTTAAAACTTCATAAATTTATGGCGAGTACTGCGACTGAAAAAAAAGAAAAAGCAACGAAACCGGCGGCTGTGAAAAAAAATGTAACGGACGCCGATGCTTCTATGGAACTTAAGTTAAAATTGTTGTATCAATTGCAGCAAACCGATTCGAAGGTGGATGCGATTAAGTTGTTGCGCGGCGAATTACCGCTGGAAGTACAGGATTTGGAAGACCACCTGCAAGGGTTGAAAACGCGTGTCGCCAATTTTCAGGCGGAGATTAAAGAAATTGAAGGGATGATTGCCAATAAAAAGGTGGAGATGGAAGCAGCCCGCGCCTTAATCAAGAAGTATGAAGCGCAACAAAACAACGTGAAGAACAATCGCGAATACGATTCCATCACAAAGGAAATAGAATTTCAAAATCTTGAAGTGGAGCTTGCCGAAAAGCGTGTCAAGGAATTTACGGCACAGATGAAAGAACGCAAGCAACAACTGGAAGAGGCTAAGGAACTGATGTCCGAACGCACACAAGACCTTGTGAACAAGAAAAAGGAATTGGAAGAAATCGTGTCGGAAACTTCGAAAGAAGAAAAAGACCTGAAAAAAGCGTCGGAAGCCATACAGGTGCAAATTGACGAACGTATGTTGAAAGCCTACCACCGTGTGCGCTCTAACGCCCGCAATGGCCTGGCTGTGGTAACGGTGCGCCGTGACGCCTGCGGGGGATGTTTTAATAAAATTCCGCCGCAACGCCAACTTGATATTGCCTTGAGCAAGAAAATTATTGTATGCGAATACTGCGGCCGCATTCTGGTCGATTCTTCATTCGCCACAGAAACGGAATAATTATTCTTTATAAAGGTATCCGCTTTATCCTATTTTTTTCTCTACGATAGTGAGGATTTCTTCTTCGGCGGCTTGTGTTTTTTCTGCCAGTGCAGCGCCTTCCGCCAGGATTTTTTCCACGTAAGGCTTGTCGTCTAATCCGGCGGCGTTGATTTTCACGTTGAGCCATGCGCCCAGTGCGCCCGAGCGGGCTGCCAGAGCGCCCACGCCGGCGTCGCTTACCGAATTGGGGTTGCCCTGTTCAGCCATGGCTTTAAGTATCTCCATGCTGTCGAGACACAGGCGCATCACTTGGAAAGGAACGGCTATGGCTTGCCGCGTGGCTTCATTAATGGCATGCTTGCGCGTTGATTTTTCGGCGTCGGTGGTTTTGGGCAACGCAAAGGCCGCCATGATGCTGTTGAACGCCTTTGTGTCTTCGTCAACCATCGCCACAAGGCGGCTCATGATTGTTTTTGCCTTCCCGGCCCAGTCCGAAAATGTTTCCCATCGGTTGTCCCATCCGGCCTTGTGCGCCGAGAGGTTGGCCACCATGCCGCCTAATGCTGCGCCCAACGCGCCCATGTAGGCCGCTACCGACCCGCCGCCCGGAGCAGGCGATTCCGACAGCGTTTCGCCGGCAAATGCCGTAAGTGTCATATTGGCCAATGGGGGCGCGGTGTCGCCTGCCATTTTGTATTCAATAATTTTTTGTTGCGGGTCGAAGGGCGACAACTCGTCAAGCCCCATGCTGCGTACGGCAATCTTTATAATTTCTTCGTCGGGAATGCCGGTAGAGCGTTGCTGTTTCGTTAAGAAGTAGCGCCCCGCGTCGAGCATGGCTTGCAGGGGCACGAGGCCTACCAATTCCGAGCCTGTTACGCGCATGCCGCGTGCTTGCGCACACGCGCAGGCCGTATCAAAAGCCACGTGCAGCGGGGTAACGCTAAGGTCGGTAAGGTTCATCGATACTTGCGCAATGCCGTATTCTTCGATATACCAACCAATGCCCTTCACCGATTTGAGCAAGCCGGGCTTCCACGTTTCATTGCCGTTTTCGTCTTTCACCTTGCGCCCTTTTTCGCGCACGTCGAAAGCTACCGCGTTGGCGCGGCGGGTGGATGTGGTGTTCAGGTTTACGTTGTAGGCGATGAGGAAATTCCGCGCCCCCACAGCAATAGCGCCTGTTTTGGGCACAAACCGTGCAGGCCCGAAATCGGGTTTCCATCCGGGTTTGGCCAATTTGGCTTCCAACCCTTCATATTCTCCGGAGCGGCAGTAGGCCAAGTTGCGGCGTTCGTCACTGAAAGCGGCGTATTCGTAACAATATACAGGGAATTGCAATTCTTCGCCGATGCGTTTGGCTAATTTGCGCGCCCACTCCGCCGTTTCTTCCATCGTGACGCCCGACACGGGAATGAGCGGCAGCACGTCGGTAGCGCCGAAGCGCGGATGCTCGCCGTGGTGTTTGCGCATGTCGATGACTTCGGTTGATTTTTTTACCGCACGGAAAGCGGCTTCACACACGGCTTCGGGCGCGCCTACAAAAGTTACCACCGTGCGGTTGGTGGTTTTGCCGGGGTCTGTGTGGAGCAGGCATACGCCCTCCACTTCTTCGATGGTATCGGTAATTTGTTTAATGATATGGCTGTTGCGCCCCTCGCTAAAATTAGGTACACATTCAATAATTTTCATGCGCTAAAAATATTTAATGTCGGTTTTTAACAGTCCGGTAAGTAAATTATTGGCCAGTCGGCTGGCGCCAAGCCGGAACAGCGAGGGCGTGAGCCATTCGTCGCCCAACACTTCTTTAACTATGGCGTAATAAACAAGTGCGTCGGCGGCTGTAACGATGCCGCCTGCAGGCTTCAGCCCTGTTTTTTTTCCTGTTTTCACATAGTGTGCTTTGATGGCGTGCGCCATAATCCATGCGGCTTCGGGGGTGGCGGCAGGCTCCATTTTTCCGGTTGAGGTTTTGATGAAATCGGCGCCGGCCTCAATAGCTATTTGGCTTGCGGCGTGTATCTGTTCGGGCGTTAGCGCACCTGTTTCCAAAATCACTTTAAGATGGGCGTGGCCGATGGCCGCTTTTATTTTTCCAATCTCTTCCTGCACGCGGTTGTGGTTGCCTGCAAGGAATGTGCCGAGTGAAATCACAATGTCTATTTCGTGCGCGCCGGCATCCACCGCGCGTTTACATTCGTCGCATTTTACTTCAATAAATGTTTGCGAAGCGGGAAACCCCGCGCCCACCGCGGCAATTTGCACGCCGGGCAATTGCAGCGACTGCTTTACTGCGGGCACCAGTGCGGGATACACACAGATGGCCGCCACGTGGGGAACGCCGGGAAAAGCCGCAGGGAAGCGGTTTACCTTTTCCGCCATGGCGCTGATTTTTTCGGGCGTGTCGGTGGCATTTAAAGAAGTGAGGTCAATGAAACTTAAACATTGCGCCCAAGTTGCGGGCGTGTCTATCGTAGAAAGTTTGAGTGTTGTGCTGTCAAAGCGTTCCATAGCTAACCGTTTTTTACAAAGTTACAAAATAAATGGGAATAGCGCCACTAAAAAAGTTTCGGGTGGTCTTCTTCCAGTTTCCTGAGAATGGTGCTGATGATGGCCTCGCGGAAAAACTTGGATTGGTTGGAGATTTTATATTTGGCGCAAAAGTTTTTGATGGCCTCGTTTTCCGCGTCGTTAAATACCAGCACCTTCCGGTGCTTGCGCCGCGTGGTGCGGAGAATATTTTTTTCGTTAGTTGGTTTTTTCACAAAGAATTGATTTCATGCTGCAAAGTAACGAAAAAAAGTGCGATAATGCAACAATAACACAATTTAACAATTTTATATTTGGATTTTTAAAAATTGTATTTATCTTTG
>JAITQQ010000107.1 GCA_031288855.1 Prevotellaceae bacterium | reverse complement strand
CCGAAGCCCTGAAGGTGCGCTTTCCCAACGTTTGTAATGAGGCCGTAGTTGGGCAATGCAATACGGCAAAGTTGTGCAATCTCGCCCGGATGGTTAGCGCCCATTTCCACTATGCCGATTTGTGTCGTAGTGTTCATCCGCAGCAGGGTAAGGGGCACGCCGATATGGTTATTGAGGTTGCCGCAGGTTACACTCACCTTATATTTTGCGGACAGCACTTGGGCGGTTAATTCTTTGGTGGTTGTTTTGCCATTGGTGCCGGTAATGGCAAGTATGGGGATGTTAAGTTTTTTCCGGTGCATGCAAGCCAAATCCTGCAAGGCTTTCAATGCATTTTGGGTACGGATGAGTTGGGAGTGCGGCGGCAATGTGGGGTCGTCTATTACAGCATACGCCGCGCCTTGTTCCAACGCTTGAAGTGCAAAGCGGTTGCCGTCAAAATGCGTTCCTTTGAGGGCGAAAAAAATACTGTTTTTAATGACATTGCGGCTATCGGTACACACTGCGGGATGTTGCACAAACAGCTTGTAGAGTTTCATTTACCTTCTTTTTCTTTTCAACTTCGGTGTGCCTAATTTATCCATGGCGCAACGAAACCCGATGTCGATGGCCGATTTCTCTTCGTCGAGGAAGCGGCGTGTGCCGGGGCTCAGCCAATATGCGCGGTCGAGGAACGACCCGCCTTTATATACCCGTGCATTGTCATTCACAAGGCTGGTCATATTCGTGTGGCCTGTTCCTGTGCCTTGGTCATACATGCGGGTTGAGCTGGCGCGTTCTTCGGGTTTCACGCTGCTGTTTTCTTCGTAAGAAATAGAAGAAAGAATATCGCCGTCGCGGTAGTTGCGGTTGTCGCCCAATTGATAGTTGTTGCGGTTGCTGTTGTATCCAACGGTGTCGATTCTGATGCGTCCCAGCGAGTCCTTAGGCAGTATGTTCCCTTCTTCGTCTTTGGCAATGTCGGTAAACACGTTTCCGCGGAAGGGGCGGAAATCATCCACATCTTCTGACGACAGCGGGCGGTACACGTCGAATACCCATTCGTTGACGTTGCCGGCCATGCAGTAAAGCCCGAAATCGTTAGGCCAGTAGGAACGTACAGGACCCGGCGTGGCATACCCGTCGTTGAGCGACCCGGCTACTCCCATGAGGTCGCCGCGGCCACGTTGGAAGTTGGCCATAAAAGCGCCGCGGTGCCTCTTATCGCTGCTGCGTAATGTGCTTCCGCTCCAGGGATAGATGCGGCGTTCGGTAACTCTTTCGTCGTAGGTTACACCGATGGGCGCTATGGCGGCGTATTCCCATTCGGCTTCGGTGGGAAGGCGGTAGTTCGGCAACAATATACCGTCATCAAAAGCCACCCGGCGGGTAGCGTTTTTGTCTTCGCTGCCGAAGTCGCGCAGATTTTTCTTTACGGCGCCTTCATATTGTCCGGCCAAGTAAGCGCTGGTATTAAATGAGTTAGCGCCTTCCTGTTTGGGATCCGGATGTAAAATGCCGCGTTTGATCAACATGAGTTCGTTCACCCTGTCGGTGCGCCACAGGCAAAATTCGTTGGCTTGCCTCCATGATACGCCTACTACCGGATAGTCGTTGTAGGCCGGATGGCGGAAGTAGGTATTCACGAGCGGCTCATTATACCCTAACGGTTTGCGCCAAGCCAGCGTGTCGGGCAGCGCATTTTTGTACACGTCGGGGTAAGTCGAATATACTCTCCTGATCCAGTGAATATAAGAGCGATACACTACATTTGATATTTCCACTTCATCAATGTAGTAAGAGTCAACGGTGACCCTGCGGGGTGCATTGTTCCAGTCATAATGCAAATCTTCTGCCGAGCGCCCCATGATGAACGCCCCGCCTTCAATGAAAATAAGACCCGGCCCTGTTTCTTGTTCGCGCACTTGTTTCACTTCATATCCACCGAATTTCGGGTCATTGTAATTCCAACCCGTAGCACTGGATACTTGTTTCTTTTTAAACAAGTTACAACTTGTTGTCCCTCCGGCTGCCGCGAGGCAGAGCACGATCAGTAAAAGTTTCTTGATGCTCATAGAATGAGATATAGTTTATACTTTAATTTACAAAGGTAAGGATTTCTTTGAAAACAGAAAAATTTTTCAAAAAAAATCGATTATAAATAACATCCGAAGCAAGATTGTGATTTGTATTTTTTGCGATTGGCGGCGCCCGGCGTGCCGGCGGAATGGCCAAAGGTGAAATGGACGAACAACTCGTGCGAAACGCCTTGCCATCCGCTTAAAGCGCTTCCCCAGCCAATAAAATCGGTGGTGTAGCCCACGCGAAACGACGATGACAGGAAACCGACGGATAACGATATGTTGGTGACTTTCTGTTGGAGGGCTGCTTTTATACCGCCGCCGGCATACAAAGCGCCGGACTGTATCAATATGCAGGCAGTTAGGTATTTATAATGTTCCTGATGGTAATACCGCAGGGAGGGTATTAGCTTAGTGCGTTCAAATTCAAGCCATTCGGAAGGGCTTATTTCTTCCTCAGAAGTTGTGCCGGTGAGCGGAATGATGTATTTGGCTTGCGCCGCCAGTTTCAACGACCGGTCTAAATAAGTTTCTTCTTGCTGTGCGCCAAGATGATGAACGGAAAAACCAAGTTCAAGGCGTCGATATTGAGCAAGTATGCCCGCCGAAAAATCGACCATATTTTTGCTATACGGTTCGTAAGTCATAGGTATAGATGGAATTGGCATTCCTGTGAGGTCAAACATATCGGGAAAAGTTGCCGAGCGGGGATCGCGGTACCTGTTATGGAATATGCCTTGTATGGCAGGGCGTAACGACAGATTGTCAGTGATTTGAAAGGCGAAAATATACGACAGGGCGGCGGCCGTTTGCCGGAATTTGCCGGAAGCCATGATGTCGTGGAGCACATAACAGCCGAAACCGCTGTTCCATTTATCTATAAACACATCTGCTTCAGCGTAATATGTGGTATAAGGGGAGGATGTTGCGGTAAATTGGCTGCGGAAGGCGGCGCCGGCGTGTAAAGGGCCGAATATTCCGGTGTAGGCGGGGTTGTTATACATTAAGGCTGTGTAGGGATGATCAAATATGATATCTTGTCCCGGTGCATTTTGATGAAGAAATAATAGGAATAATCCAATAAATATATATATCTTTGCAGTCATTACAACAAATGTAGTAAAAATTAATGAAATTCGCCCATTTTATAAAAAATTAACAAAGTCGATGTTTCATAGTTAGATAAAAAAATCTAATTTTGCAAATTATAAATGATATCGTGAATACTATTATCGTGAAAAGAATAATAATTTTGTTAACGCTGTTAAACCTTACATGGAACAGTGTTTTTGCACAGGATGTGAATAATCCTATTGTGTTTGCTATGCCCGTACTTACCGTAGTGCCTGACGCCCGTGCGGCAGGGATGGGTGATATAGGGGTGGCAACGTTGCCGACTGCCAATGACCAGCATTGGAATGCCTCAAAGTATGTGTTTAATGAAGCCAAGACCGGCGTGTCGTTGTCGTATATTCCGTGGTTGCGGGGTATTGGAACGGCGAACATTAACTTGTTGTACCTGACGGGATTCTACAGGATAGACAACCGGCAGGCCATTGGGGCGTCGTTGCGTTATTTCTCGTTGGGCGCCATGACCTTTTGGGGCGAGCAGCAGGAGTTTATCAAGTCGTCTAACCCCAATGAAATGGCGCTTGATGTGTCGTACTCGCGGTTATTGGGCGAATATTTTTCGGCCGGGGTAACGTTCCGTTACCTGCGTTCGGATATTGCCGGCGGGTATTATACGGGTACTAACACGGTGTTGGAGCCGGCCAATGCCTGGAGCGCCGACATCGGATTTTATTACAATAAGCCGATACGTTTGGGCGCGATGACAGGTATTGCTTCAGCAGGCCTTTCCATTACCAATATCGGGTCGAAAATGAATTATGGCGACTACACTAATGAAAAACCTGAGTTTAATACCTATTTTCTGCCTACTACCGGCCGTCTCGGCGGAAACCTGAAGTTAGACCTTGATTATTATAACGAGTTGTCGTTTGGCGTGGAGCTGAGTAAGTATTTAGTGCCTACGCCGCCAACGAGGGTGACGACAGCAGCGGGAAAAGATTCAATAGTGGCCGGCAAGGACAATAATGTGTCAATGCTTAAAGGGATGATACAATCGTTCGTCGACGCCCCGGGTGGTTTTAGGGAAGAATTGGAAGAAATTATGATTGGGGTTGGTGCGGAGTACACGTATTCGCGGGTGTTCAGCGTGCGCGGCGGGTATTACCATGACTCCAAATGGCCAAACCACAAGTATGTGACGCTGGGCGCGGGAATTATATATTACATGTTCAATCTTGACGTGTCGTACTTGGTACCGGTGGTATCGGGGTTGCAAAGCCCGTTGGCCAATACACTCCACATTACGCTTTCTATTGATTTCGGTAAATCAATGAGAAGAAGAACGTTTGCAAACAATTAGGCATATTCGTATAGGCAACGGCTATGATGTGCATCGTTTGGCCGTTGGCCTTGATTTTTGGCTCGGAGGATGCCGCATTGCACATACGAAAGGCTGTGTAGCCCATTCCGACGGCGACGTATTAATTCATGCATTGTGTGATGCGTTGTTGGGCGCTACAGCGTTGCGCGATATCGGCGTTCATTTTCCCAATACCGATCCTAAATATAAAGGTATAGATAGCAAAAATTTATTGGCCGAAACGATGGCGTTAGTCCGCGCCGAAGGCTATGAAGTGGAAAATGTGGACACGGTGGTGTGCCTGCAATGCCCGAAAATTGCAACATATATTCCTGAAATGCGGCAAAC
>JAITQQ010000129.1 GCA_031288855.1 Prevotellaceae bacterium | reverse complement strand
AACTCATAACTCATAACTAATTCTTAGTTCTTAACTCTTAACTCAATAAGTGTAGCGCGAGCCCGTAGAATAATTTATTCAATATGGAGGTCTAGCAAAACCTTATAATTAAAATAAATTAGGCCCACACCTATCTTTCTAACAATATACAAAATTGGAAGTAAAAAAAAGAAACGCGTGGGCGCTAACTTTATTCCTCTTTAATTATAATTCAGAATTTGCTAGTTTCCATATTGAGAGTACTAAAAGCGAGCGCCAGCACAAGTAATAAAAAGAACGTATTAACATTTCACGGTGCAAATATACAACCATTTTTTAGAAATCCAAATATAAAGATGTTAAATTATGTTATAATTTTTGGAGTGGCCGTTCAAAAATTTTCACGTACCTTTGTGAAAATTTGCACCAAAATTCATGTCAATGCCCACGTTCATCGTACTTCTTGGCCCCACCGGTGTCGGAAAAACCGATATCAGCATTGACGTAGCCCGGCGGCTCGGCACGGAGATTGTGTCGGGCGACTCGCGGCAAATTTACCGTGAAATGCGCATCGGCACAGCTGCGCCCACGCCGGAGCAATTGGCTGCGGCGCCGCACCATTTTGTCCTGTCGCACAGCGTCCACGAGCGCTACACAGCGGGGAAATATGAAATGGAGGCGCTGTCGCTGCTCGACAAGTTGATTGCCGAACACAAGGCGGCGCTGATGGTGGGCGGATCGGGACTGTACATCGACGCGGTTTGCCACGGCATCGACGCGTTCCCGGAAGTTGACCCGGCACTCCGCGCAACGCTGATGGCGCAATACAAACAGGAAGGGCTCGACCCGCTCCGCCAACAACTGAAGCTGCTCGACAAGGAAAGCTACCTCGCCCTCGACATGAAAAACCCGCGCCGCATCATCCGCGCCCTCGAAGTGACGCTGGCCACCGGAAAGCCTTATTCTTCCTTCAAGAAAGAACACCGGCAGCCGCGCCCGTTCCGCATCGTGAAAATCGGGCTGCAACGCCCGCGCGAGGCGCTGTATGAGCGCATCAACCGGCGCACGGTGCAAATGATGAACGAGGGATGGTTCGACGAAGCCCGAAGCCTCTACCCTTTCCGGCATCTCCCGGCGCTGAACACCGTAGGCTACAAGGAACTGTTCGACCACTTCGACGGAAAAGCCGGTCTCGACGACACTATTGCGCTCATTCAGCAACATACCCGCAATTATGCGAAAAAACAATACTCATACTGGAGGCGTTACAACGATATCCGGTGGATGGATGCGTCGGAACCGGAAAAAATAGTATCTTTGTGCCTGAAGTTAATAGAATAACTATGGACGTCAGAATAGAAGCCTCTTGGAAAGTCGTACTGCAACCGGAGTTCGACAAGCCTTACTTCGCCGTTTTAACTACGACAGTACGCAACGAATTTATGGCAGGGAAAACCGTATATCCGCCGCCGAAATATATTTTCAACGCCTTTGAAAAAACGCCCTTCGACAAGGTAAAAGTCGTTATTTTGGGGCACGACCCCTATCATGGCGCGGGACAGGCGCACGGAGTGTGCTTTTCGGTGCAGCGCGGAGTACCGCCGCCGCCGTCGCTGGTCAATATTTTTAAGGAAATAGAAGCCGATCTCAGTATTGCGCCGCCCCGCCACGGCTGCCTCGAAGCGTGGGCCGAACAGGGTGTGTTCCTGCTGAACGCCGCCCTCACGGTGCGGGCGGGAGAGCCGATGTCGCACAGCAAAATAGGTTGGGAAACCTTTACCGACGCGGTAATCCGTACCCTGTCGGAACAAAAAACAGGCCTCGTTTTTTTGTTGTGGGGCGGTTTCGCACGGAACAAAAGAAACCTGATTGACGCCCGCAAACATTATATTCTGGAATCCGCACACCCCTCTCCCCTCTCGGCCGGAGGGTTTTTCGGCTGCCGGCACTTTTCGCAAACCAACGACCTGCTCACAAAACAAGGACTAACTCCTATAAATTGGCAATTATGACCGCACTTTTTCCCGGCTCTTTCGACCCATTCACCATAGGGCATTACGACGTTGTGTGCCGCGCCCTCAAACTGTTCGACCGGGTAATTATCGGTATCGGCACAAATCCGTTCAAGAAAAATCTTTTTTCGGAAGAAGACCGCATGCGCTTTATCCAAGAGGCCACAAAAGGCCTCCGGAACGTGTCGGTCGTCACTTACCATGGGCTTACGGTGGATTACTGCAAAGACAATAACATTACCTGCATTGTGCGTGGCGTGCGCTCTGCGTTCGATTACGAACATGAGAACGTCGCGGCGCAGGCCAATCATTTCCTGCAACACCACATCGACACGATTTTCCTGCCGGCGCGCCCCGAACATTCTTTCGTGTGCTCAAGCGTGGTGCGCGACGTGCTGACACACGGCGGCGACGCCTCTGCGCTCCTGCCTAAAGGCATCTCCCTTAAAGAAATAAAAAGATGATTGTGCGCACAGGCTGCATATTCTTTCTTCTTTGTGCATCGCTCATGGCTTCTGCGCAAACCATCAGCATACAAGGCGTGGCGCCCGATTACGCAGGCACAACGCTCCGCTTTTGCACGTACAGCGATTACATCACCTATGCGGAAGATAACATTATGGAATGCACCGTTGATGCGTCAGGTAATTTTTCGGGCAACGGCCATTTGGCGCATGAGGGAATGGTGTTCGCGCGTTCCGGCATATACTTTATTTATTTTTATGCCCTGCCGGATGGCGCTTACACGCTGCATTTACCGCCGTACGAAGCCAAAAGCAGCGCCGATTCGCTAAACCCGTTCTATGAGGAACTGCCGATACATGCCGGCGTGCACACCACAGCGGCGGGCGACATCAACCGGCTGATGCTCGAAGGCGACTGCAAGCCGGCGGGAAATGCCGGTTACGAAGCCTACTGCCGTTACCGCGAGGGAATGGAAAAATACCAATCGGTAAAACAAAAGGTGCGTTATTTGTCGGTGAATTATTTCCGCGACCAACCGGCACTGTACTACAACGAGGCCTACATGGACTTGTTCAACCAAATCTATGGCCGCTATTTTGAATTTGCCCACCGGCAGGATGCGCGGCTGACGGCTATTATCAACAGACAGCAAGGGCTGTCGGCATTGAAAACTTTTCTTTTGCGCGACAGCACGTTCCGCGACAATGCGGTGCTTGAGTTGGTAATACTCAAAAACCTGTATGATAATTTTTACGCCAATATTTTTCAACACGAAGGTTTATTGTCGCTGGCCAAAGAGATTGAAGCCACAACGCCTTATCACGAGCATAAAACGATTGCCGGAAATATTATTCATCGCGTCACGCTGCTGATGCCGGGCTACGCCCCGCCTCCCTTTGAATTGTACGACACCGAAGGTGCGCTGCACCGCCTCGACGAGTTCAGGGGAAAAGCGTTGTACCTCATTTTTTGCAAGGTGTTCAGCTATGGCGTTATCAATGCGTTTGAGAAACTTTTCACGCTCCATAATGTATATCGCGATGTGATGAACGTGGCGGTAATTAGTGTAGATGACGACCCCGCACAACTCAAAAATTTCCGCGACAGAGAGCGCTACCGTTGGCATTTTCTGCACTACAGCCACAATCCCGACATACTCAAACAATATGACATTAAGGCTTTGCCCACGTATTTCCTGCTCGATAAAGAAGGGAAATTGCTGCTGTCGCCTGCACCGTCGCCGTTCGGCAACATTGAGGATTCTTTCATGAAATTACATGATGAAGCAAGTCGGCAATAGAAGAAAACATTTTCGGAAAATATTCCGGTAAGTGCGACGGCGCTACCCACTGCGCCTGTTTTATGCCTTCGGCTTCCTGCACCACTAAAGGCGCATGGCCGCTACACCGCATCGAAAACCAATGTGTTTTCTTTAAAAAAGAAGTTTCCTTGTCCTTATAAATATGATAGGAATATCCCATCAGGTTATAGAGCGTTAAGTCGCCAATTCCGCACTCTTCTTCCACTTCACGCAGGGCGGTTTCGGGCATTGTTTCGCCGGGCTCGCACTTTCCTTTGGGCAAATCCCAATGCTCGTGGCGAAAAATCAACAGCAAATCGCCCGCCGCATTATACACCAACCCGCCGGCGGCTTCTATCAACGTAAAGGATGAAACCACCTCGTTCATCGCTTCCTCCGGATTTTCCGTAAAAAGCCATAATTCAATCATGTCCCGGTTTTCCTGAAATTGCCCAACAATATTTTTAATTTCAGAAATTTTCATAACTTTGTAGATTATGGCATTTGGCCGGCTGCTGCATGTTGCCCAGTCGTTGCAAATACCAAGAAGGCGGTCATAAAAGAAAATTTTATACATATATAAAGAATTACGCAACAAAGATAATCAGATTTATGGAATCAATGGAAAAAATAGTGGCACAACGGTTATTAGATATAAAAGCCATACAGTTAAATGTTGAGCAACCCTACACGTGGGCGTCGGGTTGGCGCTCCCCGATATATTGCGACACGCGCAAAGTGCTTTCCTACCCCGACATTCGCAAGTTGATTTATGAAAGCCTTCAACAACTCATTGTGCAACATTTTGAAGAGGTGGATTACATTGCCGGCGTAGCCACCGGCGCCATTGCACACGGGGTGCTGGTGGCCGAAGCCATGCAGAAACCTTTTGTGTATGTGCGCGCCACGCCCAAAGACCATGGGCTGTCGAACACTATTGAAGGCGTGTTGCCGCAAAACGCCCGCGTGGTGGTGGTGGAAGACCTTGTTTCTACCGGCGGAAGCAGTTTACAGGCCGTAGAAGCCTTGCGCAAAGCCGGCGCCGAAGTACTTGGCCTCACGGCTATTTTTTCGTACAACTTCATCAGCGCGCGGCGTAAATTTGAAAACGCCGACTGTGTACTGTACACCCTCACCAACTACATCACGCTCATTGAAGAAGCGCTGAAACGCGGCTACATCAAGCCGGCCGAGAGAGATACCCTCGAACAGTGGCGGGAAGCCCCCGATAAATGGCAAGTAGGCAGTAAACAGTAGCAACATTATGATACAACGCATTCAAACTCTTTTTCTCCTTATGGCAGTGGGGCTGCTCGCCGGCATGTTTTTTTCGCCGTTGGCAACATATATTGACGAAACCGTTTTCTACCGGTCGTCGTGGGTTTTGCTCGTTTTCCTTATCCTGTGCAGCGCTGTGGGATTTATCACCATTTTTCTTTACCGTCACCGGATGCTGCAAATCAGGCTTTGCCTGTTTAACACTTTGGTGTTGCTGGGGCTTCAGGGCATCATCATTTATTACGTGATAACCGCCGAGCCGGGCGGCGTGTTTTCCCTCACCGTAGCGTTTCCGCTCATTGCTGCCATTCTGCTTGTGCTCGCCATGCGCTACATTGGCCGCGACGAGGCCATGATAAGGTCGCTAAACCGGCTGAGGTGAAATCATCTAAAATCTTTGAGGATTACCCGGGCGTCAGTCCGGTTTTTTTTATGACTACATTTGAATTGGCAAAATATTTTTTATACATTTGTAAAAAATAAGGCGATGAAACAGCGAATATATATCGACACTTCTGTAATAGGCGGATATTATGATCCGGAATTTGATAGCGCCACACGGCAACTATTTTCCCGTATTGCCGCCAATGAATTCAATGTCTATTTTTCGGAAATCAATGAAGCCGAATTGCAAAATGCGCCCCAACAGGTAAAGGATGTAAAAAAACTGATACCCCCCGAAAGTTATCACTATATAGAAATGTCCGACGAAGTAAAAACATTAGCATTGCTGTATATTTCCGAAAATGCATTAGGCAAGGCGAGTCGAAACGATGCGTATCATATAGCACTGGCTTCAGTAAACCGGATTGACTGCCTCATCAGTTGGAATTTCAAGCACATTGTAAATTATGATAAAATAAAAATGTTCAATGCTATTAATATGAAATTTGGTTATCCTTTAATAGATATACGCTCACCATTAGAATTTTTAAAGACATGAAACCGGAAGTTAAAAAAGAAAAAGAATTTGATACGGTAGCTTTTTTTCGCTCCGTGAAAGAAAAGATGGCAAAAGCCACCGAAAAAATGTCGTTGCAGGAAGAACGCAAATATTGGCAATTACTCCGTGAAGGAAAAATAAAATTAACTTAAAACGCAAGCTGTCCATCAAACCCTTTCCATATTGACGATTGTTCCGAACCAATGGGCAATTGTTCCGAACCTTTTCACGATTGGTTCGAACCAACGGGCAATTGTTCCGAACCTTTTCACGATTGGTTCAAACCAACGGACAATTGTTCCGAACCTTTTCACGATTGGTTCGAACCAACGGGCAATTGTTCCGAACCTTTTCACGATTGGTTCAAACCAACGGACAATTGTTCCGAACCAACGGGCAATTGTTCCGAACCTTTTCACGATTGGTTCAAACCAACGGACAATTGTTCCGAACCAATGGGCAATTGTTCCGAACCTTTTATCCCCTGTCACTTATCCTGTTTAAATATTAACTTAAAATTTCTAGGCATTAATTGACGAAAATGGTCAAAACCTGAATGCGGATTATTGCCACAACGG
>JAITQQ010000098.1 GCA_031288855.1 Prevotellaceae bacterium | reverse complement strand
TGTTTTGGCGTCGTCGCCGTTCAGTTCGTTTTGAATGGCGCAGGGCAGGGCAATGTCCACTTTCACTTCCCACGGGCGTTTTCCGGCTACGAATTTCGCGCCGGGGAACTTGTCGGCGTAAGGCTGCACCACGTCGTTAGCCGTAGCCCGCAATTCGAGCATGTAGTCGATTTTTTCGGCATTTAATCCGGCTTCGTCAAGAATATATCCGTCGGGACCTGAAATGGTAATTACTTTAGCGCCCATCTCGGTGGCCTTCAACGCCGCGCCCCACGCCACATTGCCGAAACCCGAAATGGCTACGGTTTTGCCGGTGAGGTCGGTGCCTTTGGTTTGGAGCATGTGTTCTACGAAATAAATACCGCCAAACCCGGTGGCTTCCGGGCGAATGAGCGACCCGCCCCAGTTCAGCCCTTTTCCGGTGAGCACGCCGGTGTTCTCGCGGGCTAATTTTTTGTAGAAACCGTAAAGATACCCGATTTCGCGCCCGGCCACGCCGATATCGCCGGCGGGCACGTCGGTGTCAGGGCCTAAATGTCGCCACAATTCGGTCATAAACGCTTGGCAGAAGCGCATCACTTCGGCGTTCGATTTTCCTTTCGGGTCGAAGTCAGAGCCGCCTTTCGCGCCGCCCATAGGCAGCGTGGTGAGCGCATTCTTAAAGGTCTGTTCAAACCCCAAAAATTTCAACGTCGATAAAGTTACCGACGGGTGAAAACGAAATCCACCTTTGTACGGCCCGATGGCGTTGTTGAATTGTACGCGGTAGCCGTTGTTAACGTGTATTTCGCCCCTGTCGTCTTGCCAGGTTACGCGGAAAGTGAAAATGCGGTCGGGCTCCACCATGCGTTCAATGATGCGATTTTTCTCAAATTCGGGATGTTGGTTATACACCTCTTCAATGGATTCCAGCACCTCATGAACGGCTTGCAAATACTCTTTTTCATGGCCATACTTCTTTTCCAAGTTTGCCATTATTTCTTTTGCTTTCATATTTTATATAGATGTTAGATTATTAGACGTTGTTGATTATTAAATTGTCCAAGTGGAGCCGCTGTGCAGCAGGCCGTCAACGTTCTTGATGGTGGACTTGCTTTGTATTTCAAGCACCTGGTCGCGTACATTGTCGTCGTATGTTTTGTCGCTTACGGCGCGAATCACGCCCAGCGCTACCGGATAATCGGGCGCTTGCATGTTCACCAACATCATGTGAACGCCGGGATTGGATTCTTTGGCGTCGTGCACCAGAATATCCTTTTCGGTAACGCCGTCTTCGCCGATTGTCACTACTTTTAGTTTCAACCCGTCAAGCACTAATCCCTTGTTGCGGTCTTTGCCGAAAATCATGGGCTCGCCGTGGCGCAGCACAATAGTACGGTCGGCGCGGTAGGTCTTGTCGGTGATTTCCTCGTGCGTGCCGTCGTTAAAAATAACGCAGTTTTGCAGAATTTCCGTAACGGCCGTGCCGTCGTGACCGGCCGAAGCCATCATGATTTCAGACGTCAGTTTCAATTCCATATCCAGCGAGCGAGCAAAGAAAGTGCCGCGTGCGCCCAACACCACTTCTCCGGGATTGAAGGGGTGCTCCACCGTGCCGAAAGGCGATGTTTTGGTTATTTTCCCCAATTTTGAAGTGGGCGAATATTGCCCTTTCGTCAATCCGTAAATCTGGTTGTTGAACAAAATAATGTTGATGTCGATGTTGCGGCGGATGGCGTGAATAAAGTGGTTTCCGCCGATGGCGAGCGCGTCGCCGTCGCCGGTGACCTGCCACACAGTGAGCGACGGGTTGGCCACTTTCACGCCGGTTGCAATGGCCGACGCACGCCCGTGGATGCCGTGAAATCCGTAGGTGTTCATGTAATACGGAAAGCGCGAAGCGCACCCGATGCCGGATACGAACACAAAGCGTTCGCGGGCGTAGTTAAGCTTTTCGCAAACCTCAGGCAAGGCGCGTTGCACGGACGCCAGCACGGCGTGATTGCCGCAGCCGGGACACCACTTTACTTCCTGGTCACTTTTAAAATCTTGAGGGGTGTATTTCATAATTGAAGATTGATGACGGCGTTTACAATTTCTTCCACAGTGAAGGGTTGCCCCTGCACTTTGTTGTATTGATAGTAGGTGAACGGCTGGTGTTGCATACGCAAATATCCGGCAAATTGCCCGCTGTTCAGTTCGCACACGAGTATTTTTTTGAACTTGCGGAACACTTCGGCAGTATTGCGCGGCAAAGGATTGATAAAATCGAAATGCGCGAGGCTCGCCTTTATTTTTTTGGCTTTGAGTTCTTCAAGCGCCGTGTAGAGATGCCCGAAAGTGCCGCCCCATCCCACGATGAGGATGTCGCCCTGTTCGGGGCCTATGACTTGCAGTTCGGGAATAAAGTCGGCGACGCGGGCTACTTTTTCAGCGCGTTCGTGCACCATGCGTTCGTGCACCAGCGGGTTGTTGGACACTTGTCCGTCGTTGTTTTTTTCCAGTCCGCCCAAGCGGTGTTCCACGCCCGGCGTTCCCGCCAGCGCCCAGCGGCGCGTCATGCGTTCCTTGTCGCGCACAAACGGCAGGTAATTGGTATCGTTTTCCGCCACCACCGGCGGCCTGATTTCGGGATAATCATCCATCGCCGGAATTTTCCACGGCTCGGAACCGTTGCCCAGAAAGCCTTCGGAAAGCAGAATTACCGGCATCATGTGTTCCATGGCCAGCTTGCCCGCCCAGAAAGCGGCGTCAAAGCAGTGCGAGGGAGAATGTGATGCAATTACCACAATGGGACATTCGCCGTTGCGTCCGTAGAGCGCTTGCAGCAGGTCGGTTTGCTCGGTTTTCGTCGGAATACCGGTAGAAGGCCCGCTGCGCTGCACATCCACCACCACTAACGGCAGCTCGGTAATCATCGCAAGTCCCAACGCTTCGCTCTTTAGCGAAAAGCCCGGCCCTGACGTGGTAGTCACCGCCAAATTTCCGGCGAAAGCCGCGCCGATAGCGGTACAGATACCTGCAATCTCGTCTTCGCATTGCAGCGTTTTTACCCCTAAATCTTTGCGCAGCGCCAACTCTTCGAGGATACTGGTGGCGGGCGTAATAGGGTAGGAGCCGCAAAACAGCGGTCGCCCCGACTTCTCGGAAGCAGCAATCAAACCCCATGCCAACGCCTGGTTACCGTTGATATTGCGGTATGTTCCTTTCGGCAAATTAGCGGCCGGTTTTACCACATACGTGTTTTGTATGGCATGAATATTCGAAGCGTAATTAAATCCGGCACGCAACACCTTTTTGTTGGATTCGATGAATTGCGGTTTTTTGCGGAACTTTATTTCACAATATTTTTCGGTGGCTTCGAGCGGCCGGTTGAAAAGAAAATAACAGATGCCGAGCGCGAACATATTTTTGTTGCGAACGATGGATTTGATGTCCAGCCCGCTGTCTTTCAAACATTCTTTCGTCAAAGAAGTAATCGGCGCAAAAATGATGTTGTACTCTTCAATGCCGAGTTCTTTGATCGG
>JAITQQ010000056.1 GCA_031288855.1 Prevotellaceae bacterium | reverse complement strand
AATTTACATGAAAAAATCGGATTTTAAATTCCGCCCCGTACGGGCGTTGCGCGCAATGCCCCCTACATCATCCATCATACCTCAATTAACCATTAACCATTAATAATTAACAATTATTTCTTAATTTTTGTTAAATTCTTTGCACGTTAATGTTTTCTGTCTACCTTTGACCTCCAATTTGACTATCTCAGTCAAATTTCTCCCTCTTATATTTTAAACAAACAATCATCAAAAGTTTCGTTGTGTCAGCACAGTATGTAAGGTTTGTGTTAACGTCGTTACTGTTATAAAGGGCATTTTTTCTTCCTCTTTTTCTTACCCTTTTTCCCCCACTGCTTCCCGACTATAGCCGGTAGCCCCCATCTCACGCGCTTTTCTTTCTATCGATTTGACTGAGATAGTCAAATCGGAGGTCAATGGTAGACAGAAAACATTAGCGTGCAAAGAATTTAACAGAAATTAAGAAATAATTATTAATGGTTAATGGTTAATTGAAGGATGAAGGATGAAGGATGATGTAGGGGTGGGATTTCAAATCCGCCCGTACGGCGGCTGCTCGAAAGGGCGGCCGCTTTTTCTGCGCAGCTCGGGCTAAATATGAAATTTTTCAGCTATCTTTGCATAAAATTGCCTGTTATGAAAAAAATTGTCTTTTTCTCGTTGGCGCTCCTGATGGCTTCTTCGTGCGTTAAATTGGAAGAAATCAACATCAAAAACGCCAGACTTGAAAACGTGTCGTTCAACACCATGACGAACATAAGCCTCGACCTTATTTTCACCGTTGAAAATGCCAACAAAAAAAATATCATTATCGACGACATTGAACTCGATGCATGGCTCGGAGAAACTTATCTCGGCCTCATCGAATCTACCGGAAAAACAGCCCTTCCGCCGCAATTCAACGGCAACATCACCATACCGCTGCAGGTGTCGGCAAACCTCGCCGGGCTCACTGCTATCGGTAATAATTTCGACAGCATGCTCGATAAAATCGAAATAACCGGTTTCATCAAAGCGAAGGCAGGCGCGTTTACTAAGAAACATAAAATAACAAAAACAACCATCAAAAATTTACTCCGGAGTTTATGATGAGCCTGAAAAAAATTTTTATTGCAATCGTTTTCCTGCCGGCGTGCGGCGTTCTTGCGGCACAGGAACAGGCAGACAGCCTCGTGTACCATCCCGATATATTGTTGCACCTTCAATCGCCGGCCGGCAACGGCAGCCACATTATCCTCAGGCAAAGTACGGCCATAAAGGAATTGTTCAATAATTACGTGGCGCGAAACCACTACAAAAAAATGCAGGGTTTTCGCGTGCGGATTTTCTTCGACAACAGTCAAAGCGCCCGCCAACGCGCGTTGGAAGCGGAAGCGAATTTTAAAACGCAATATCCCGACATGCCTACCTATTATACCTACCAAAACCTCTATTTCAAAGTGGCTGTGGGCGATTTCCGCACCAAATCCGACGCCATGCGTTTTCTCCGCACCATTGCAGAGCAATATCCCGGCGCTTTCATCATTAAAGATTTTATAAATTACCCGGCGTTATGACAGATGCTATCAACCACGAATGTGGCATTGCGCTCATCAGGCTGCGAAAACCGTTAAGCTATTATAAAAATAAATACGGCACGTGGTTTTACGGCTTGCAACGCCTGTACCTCCTCATGGAAAAGCAGCACAACCGCGGGCAAGACGGCGCAGGCGTAGCCGCATTGAAGTTAGACAGCCCTTCGGGACGGCCCTACATTGACCGCACGCGGTCGAACTCCGCCACGCCTATCCGCGACGTGTTCGACGCCATCAACAACGCCACCGCCGTGCTCGAAAAAAAATACGACGCCAACGAGCAATGGATTAAAGAAAACGTGCCTTACCTTGCAGAACTTTATCTCGGACATCTGCGCTACCGCACACACGGCAGCCTGTCGATTGAATACGTGCATCCGGTGGTGCGCCCCAGCAACTGGGAGTCACGCAACCTTGTGATTGCCGGAAATTTCAACCTCACCAATGCCGACGAAATTTTTAATCACCTGATTGAAATCGGGCAGCATCCGCGCGACTTATCGGACACGGTGACCGTGCTCGAAAAGATAGGCTTTTTCCTCGATGAAGAAAACGAACGGATATATAAATTGCTGCGCGAAACGGAAACCGACAAGCGGAAAATAGCCCGCTTACTGGGCGAACAGCTTCACATCCCGAGTGTGCTGCAAGCCGCTACCCGCCGCTTCGACGGCGGATATGCCATCGGCGGGCTCATCGGCAACGGCGACGCATTTGTGCTGCGCGACCCGCACGGTATTCGCCCCGCGTTCTATTATACAGACGATGAAATTATAGTGATAGCCTCCGAACGCCCCGTGATTCAAACTACCATGAAGGTGCAAACTTCAACGGTGAAAGAACTCATGCCCGGCGAGGCCATCATCATCAAGCGCAACGGAAGTTGGGAACTGCAACAAATACAGCAACCCAAAAAACGAACGGCTTGCTCGTTCGAACGTATTTATTTTTCACGCGGCACCGACAAATATATTTACCGCGAACGTAAAAAACTCGGTGAACAGCTTGCACCGCAAATTCTCAAAACCATCAATTACGACCTCGACAATACCATTTTTTCTTATATTCCCAACACCGCCGAAACCGCTTTCCTCGGCATGGTAGAAGGCCTGGAAAATTTTCTCATCGAAGAAAAGAAAAAACAACTTCTCGCACTCGACAAAAACGACAGTGAGGCCTTCCAACGCATCATGAACAGGCGCTTGCGCGTAGAAAAAATAGCTGTGAAAGACGTAAAGATGCGCACGTTTATCACCGAAGACACGTCGCGCAACGACATGGTGGAACACGTGTATGACGTGACCTACGGCGTGGTGCACCGCGGCGTCGACAGCCTTGTCATCATCGACGATTCTATTGTGCGCGGCACTACGCTCAAACAAAGTATCCTGAGGATACTCGACCGGCTCGACCCCAGAAAGATTGTCATCGTGAGCTCTGCGCCGCAAATCCGCTATCCCGACTGCTACGGCATCGAGATGTCGCACATGACCGAATTTTGTGCGTTCTTAGCGACTATTGAACTGTTGAAAGAAACCAAACAGGCCGGCGTGATTGAAGAAGTGTACCGCAAATGCAAGGCGCAACATGGCTTGCCCAGCGAGCAACTTGTGAATCACGTAAAAGACATTTACCGCCCATTCACAGCAGAACAAATCGCTAAAAAAATAGCGGAGATTTTACGCCCATCCGACATTAAAGCGGAAGTGGAAATCGTGTACCAGTCTATTGAGGGCTTGCACGCCGCCTGCCCCAACCACACCGGCGACTGGTATTTCTCCGGCGACTACCCCACGCCCGGCGGCCACAAAGTGGTCAACAATGCGTTCATCGATTATTACGAAAATGGGGTTTAGTGCGGAAAGTCAAACGGCGAAAAATCCCGTTTTATAGAATTATATCCATCTTTAATTCCATATTTCAATATTATTTTATATCTTTGCATCAAATAAATAACGAGTGAGAATCGTATCGCACAAAAAAATAAAAGATTTTTACGAAGCGAAAGGATGCGAAGATTCGCGC
>JAITQQ010000136.1 GCA_031288855.1 Prevotellaceae bacterium | reverse complement strand
CCCTGGCGCGCGCTCATCATTGCGGCGCACGACAAAGAATTAATCAATAACGATATGGTTTACCGCTTAGCCACGCCTACGGCGAACATGGATTTCTCGTGGATCAAACCGGGCAAGGTGGCGTGGGATTGGTGGAATAATTGGAACATTTACGGCGTGGATTTTGAAGCGGGAATTAATAACGCCACGTATAAATATTATATTGATTTTGCGGCGAAATACGGCATCGAATATGTCATTCTTGATGAGGGTTGGGCTGTCAATTTGCAGGCCGATTTGTTTCAGGTAATTCCCGAAATCAACCTGAAAGAACTGGCCGGTTATGCCCAAAGTAAAAATGTGGGGCTGATTCTCTGGGCGGGCTACTACGCCTTCAATCGGGATATAGAAGAGATATGCCGGGTGTATTCCGAAATGGGGATAAAAGGTTTTAAGGTGGATTTTATGGACAGGGACGACCAAATCATGGTGGACTTTCACCGCCGTGCGGCGGAAACAGCCGCGAAATATAAACTGATTATCGACTTCCACGGCACGTACAAACCCACCGGCTTGCAACGCACGTATCCCAACGTGGTGAACTTTGAAGGCGTGTATGGGCTGGAACAGTTGAAGTGGGGAAGTTCGGAAATCGACCAGGTCACGTATGATGTTACCATTCCTTTTGTGCGCATGTTGGCCGGGCCTTTTGACTACACGCAAGGCGCCATGCGCAATGCCAACCGGGGTAACTTCCGCACTGTATATACCGAGCCGATGAGCCAGGGCACGCGTTGCCGGCAATTGGCGGAATACGTCGTGTTTGAGTCGCCGCTGAATATGCTGTGCGACAGCCCGACGAACTACATGAAGGAAGACCAGTGCACCCGTTTTATTGCCGGCGCACCCACCGTGTGGGACGAAACCGTTGCGCTGGATGGCGAAATCGGCAAGTATGCGGCCATTGCCCGCCGGAAAGGCAACCAGTGGTACATCGGCGCCCTCACCAATTGGGACGCCCGCACCTTGCAACTCAAGC
Source organism: Prevotellaceae bacterium (assembly GCA_031288855.1). Next base: position 2,958 of record JAITQQ010000136.1, on the reverse strand, counting down.
TGGATTTTGTATCCGGCGCAAAATACCAAATCGCAATTTTCCAAGACGGCGTGAATGCCCACCGCGTGGCTTCCGATTATACTTTTAAAGAGACAACAGTGGCTAAAAATGATGCACTCACCATCGATATGAAACCGGGCGGCGGCTGGGTGGCGGTACTGACGCCCGCCGAATAAAACACAAAGTGTATATGAACATGCGTCAATCTTTACTTTTGTTGGCGGTGGGGTTGCTGTGGGCAACTTCTGCAAGCGGACAGTTGAAATACCAAAGTGCGGATAGTTTTCCGCTGTATGGGAAAATATCGGAACAGACGGAAACCCGCTACGAACGGCTTCCGGCAGCGCTACGAACAGTGAGCCGCCCGCCGGTGTGGAGCTTGGGTAAAAACACGGCAGGGCTGTTCTTGCGGTTTCGCACCAATAGTACCACCATTGGGCTGAAGTGGATCCTGTACGAAAATCGCATCATGAGCCACATGACGCCTACCGGCATCAAAGGCTTCGACCTTTATTGTTTTGAAAACGACACATGGTATTTTGTCAATTCGGCGCAACCCGCAGCCAACGCCATGGACAACACCGCCACCGTCATTTCCAACATGGACGGCAGCGAAAAAGAAATGATGCTCTATTTTCCGCTTTACGACGGCGTAACGGCCTTGCAAATCGGGGTCGATTCGGCGGCATTCATTGCTCCGCCGGCCTTGCCTGTGCCTGTGCGCGAGAAACCCGTGGTATGTTACGGCACCAGTATTTTGCAGGGCGGCTGTGCCTCGCGCCCTGGCATGGCGCACACCAACATTTTATCGCGCCGCCTCAATCGCGAATTTATCAATTTGGGATTTAGCGGCAACGGGCAATTGGACTACGAAATTGCGGAACTCATTGCAGCGCGCGAGGCGGCGTTGATCATCCTCGACTTTGTGCCCAATGCTTCCGTGCAACAGATGCAGGAAAAAATGGAAAAATTTTACGGCATCATACGCGCCAAACAGCCGTACACGCCCATACTGTTTATAGAAGACCCGCCTTTCCCTTCGGGAAAATATAACAAGGCATTGCAACACGAAGTAGAAGCCAAAAACAAAACGGTGCGCGAAATTTTTGAACGCATCAAAAGCAAAGGCGATGCCAATATTGAGTTTATTTCTTCGGCGCCCATGATCGGCGCCGACCACGAAGCCACCGTGGACGGTATCCATTTTACCGATTTGGGCTTTATACGCTATGCCGATTATTTAGCGCCGTATATCAAAAAGTATTTGGAGAAATAATTGTCATCGACTGATGACCGGCTTCTTAGAAATTAAAACAGTGAACTGATTTGTGAAACGGCATATAACGGATAAATGCGGATGTTGGATACTAAGCCAAAGTGCTCAAGCGAGCAACGAATACCGTACGGCGATTTTTTCTCGGATATGAATACTGAAAGGCTCTGCATAGCTCCCCTTGTGCCGGATTTTATTTCTACAGGAATAATGTCTGCACCGCGCTGCACCACATAATCGACTTCCGCTTGACTTCCGCGCTGTTCGCGTTGCCAATAATATAATTGTTCAGAATAATTGCAGGGCGCCGCTTTTAACAACTCTAAACCCGCAAATAATTCTGCGATGGCGCCTTTATTGATTCGCTCAAGTGTTTCGCCCAACAGTATTTGGGACAGGTCTAGCCGTAAAAACCGTTGCAGGATGCCCGTATCGAATATCAAGTATTTGCGGGTTTTTGGATTAGCTTCTGCACCAAGCGGCAAACCGTTTGCCGCCGTGTGGGTCACAGGATGAATGAGCCCGGCAAGAGAAAGCAACTCCACAGCTTCTTTTATCTGCTCGTGCTTTACAGTTTGTGAGGCGCGGGAGTATATAAATTTACTTCCTGTTTGCTCCATTGCCGAGTAAAATACTTCACGCAGCCTCGAAGTAGGAACACGCGTTTTATATTTGGCAAAATCATCGTAAAAAGCAATCATCAAATCATCAAGGATACTTTGACAATCGCGTAATGTCCCGCCGTGTGCATAGGTGGCTACCACTTCGGGCATTCCGCCAATGGTGATAAAACGGATCAGATGATTCAAGCATTGATGATGCAATGTGTCCGAAATAGGTTGTTCGGGTGAAGATTGTTTTACCATATCAGCCAAAGCCACGTGGTTTATTGCCCGTAAATATTCATCGAATGACAATGGATACATAAACAACGACCGAATACGGCCAACGCCGAATGAAGGGACTTCATTTAAGGTAAATTCAAGCAGTGAACCCGCTGCGATCACATGTAATTCCGGCATTTCTTCATAAAAGAAGCGCAAAGACGAAATGGCCGGAATGCAAGTTTGTATTTCGTCTAAAAAAAGCAATGTTTTCCCATGTACAATAGGAACACCGAACATAGCATATAGCTCATCAACGATGCGTTTTGGTGAAGAATTACGCTCGAAAATCTTTTTAGCGTCTTGACACTCTTTTTTCTCAAAATTAATTTCCAAAAAATATTCAAATTGACGCCCAAGTTCTCTCACTGATGACGATTTTCCTACTTGCCGCGCTCCTCGAAGTAGCAAAGGCTTACGCGGAACGGATTGTTTCCATTCCTGTAAGTATCTGTCTATATGCCTTGTAATGTATATTTTGTCCATAAGTATTCGGCAAAGATAGTAAAAAAAGGTAAAAAGTCGGACCGGACAATGCTTATTTTGGGTAAAAAGTCGGACCGAACAATACTCCACTAAAAGAAATCGTCATGAACGGTGGGTGCATTATTCTAGAACACCACAAGGCACACGGGGGCGCTGCTTTTAATTTCCTTTCCGGTAGCCGTCAGTTTCCCGGTGTTTTTGTTTCGTTTGAAGATCGTGATATTACCGGTTTGCTGGTTGGCCACAAATACGTAATGCCCGTCGGGGGTAATCGTAAAGTCGCGCGGTCCTTTGCCACCTGTAGACACCTGCTCT
>JAITQQ010000123.1 GCA_031288855.1 Prevotellaceae bacterium | reverse complement strand
TCCAGGCCGTAGCCTTTCTTTTTGTCCACTGCTTTCAGCCGGAGCCCCAACAGGAGCGCCAGAATGCCTAAGCCGGCCAACATTAACAACGGATTGGTATAATTGTAACTTACTGCCGCCACATCCGAAGTCATAGTACCTTCTTTCACCGCATTCACAATGTCGGGGTTTGAAGCATCTAATATTTTGCCAATGAGCAAAGGGAACAGCCACAAACCGATATTTTGTATCCAGAAAATTAGTGCGTAGGCAGAGCCGATCACTTTGTTGTCAACCAATTTTGGCACAGATGGCCAAAGTGATGCGGGAACTAACGAGAATGATGCGCCAAGCACAAGAATAGTGCCGAAAGCCAATACTATTCCTCCGGTAGCAGCGCCTTTGAATTGCGGTAAAATAAAGGCAAAAGTCAGATGGCAAATTATCAACAATATTGAACCAAGCATTAACATGGTTGCCGCCTTTCCTTTTCTATCTATAAAGTTGCCTAAAATCGGCGTAATACCAACGGCCAGCAATGGGAATACGGCGAAAATAGCTTCGGCCGACTGTCGTCGGTATGCAATGTAGCAATAAACCGATAAAAATATTACCGACAGGCACAACAGCCCGATTTTTACCTTCTTTTTACAGAAATTACTTACGAATGAGGTTGCGGCCACAATTAACATTACAATATAAGAGATGAATCCAATCATATTGGTTGCCCAAAACGAGCCTTCTGTCAATTTTTCAAAAGTCAAATTGCATTGCAACATATTTACTGCATATTTCTGGAAAGGGAAAATGGCCGAATAGTACAGCACACAAAGCAAAGCAACCAGCCAAAAACCGCTGCTCGACAGGATTTTGCCGATATCGCGAACTTTGAACGGATCATCTTTCTCTTCAACCTCGCCTGTTTGTGCGTCGAGTTTTCTGTCCATAAAGAAATAAACGATAAACATTATCAACGCAATAAACAGCAAAATAACCCCAAAAGCAGCCGCGTGGGAAACGTGTGCCCCGCCAAAAATATTTGCTTTTGCAATCAGCGGCGAAAACAACATACAGGTGGCAACGCCCAAGCGCGCCAGCGCCATTTCCGATCCCATGGCCAATGCCATTTCCCGGCCCTTAAACCATTTTACAATGCCACGAGAAACGGTTATACCTGCCATTTCCACACCACAACCGAAAATCATAAATCCGAGGGACGAAAATTTGGCTGAGGCCGGCATTCCCTCATAAAATGGCGAAACGCCCAATTCGTGAAATCCCGGAATATAATTCAAGTGATTTGTAAACCATGTTTCCAATCCCGACCCTGAAAACAAATCTGTTATTGCATACCAGTTGATTGATGCGCCAATGAGCATCACAATGCCTGATAAAATGGCCGTAAAACGAACGCCCATTTTATCTAAAATTATACCCGCAAAAATCAGAAAAAAGATAAAAACATTCAAAAACGTTTCCGAGCCCGCATAAGTGCCAAAAGCGGTGGAATCCCAACCTTGCGTCGATTGCATTAAATCTTTGATGGGCGAAAGTATATCCATAAAGATATATGAACAAAACATTGCAAATGCTAAAAGCACCAAAGCGGTCCATCGCGCCGCAGCCGAATTTCGTAAATTACTCATGGTATTAAATCTTTAAATTTTGACAGGCAAATGTAGTGAAAAAATTGGATTCCGGCATTTTTTTCGTATCTTTACTCTGTTTAACACATATAATTCATTAAAATATGAGAAAAATTTTCGCATTAATGCTGGGGTTAGTTGTTTGTTTTACGCTCGTGGCGCAGCAACAATTGCCTCCTTTGCCCATCGACCCGAAAGTGCGTTACGGCAAACTGCCTAACGGGTTAACCTATTACATTCGCCATAACGCCGAACCCAAAGGGCAGGCGGAGTTTTTTATCGCCCAGAAAGTGGGCTCGATGCTTGAAGAAGAGCCACAGCGCGGCTTGGCGCACTTCCTGGAGCACATGGCTTTTAACGGCACTACCAACCTGCCCGGAAAAACGATTATCAACTATCTTGAAACCATTGGCGTGAAATTCGGCGCAAACCTCAACGCCTACACGTCGCTCGACGAAACGGTGTACAACATGTCGAACGTGCCCGTGAGCCGCGAAGGAATCATCGACACATGCTTGCTCGTGCTGCACGACTGGTCGTCGGGCATTGCCCTGCAAACCGAAGAAATCGACAAGGAGCGCGGGGTTATCCGTGAAGAATGGCGCACCGGACAGGGCGCTACCATGCGGATGTATGAAACGCTGTTGCCCGAAATGTATCCCGATAGCCGTTACGGACACCGCCTGCCCATTGGCCTGATTGATGTCATCAACAATTTCAAGCCCGAAGAACTGCGCGACTATTACAAGAAATGGTACCGCCCCGACCTGCAAGCCATCGTCGTGGTGGGCGACATAGATGTAGACCAAATAGAACAGAAAATCACCAAACTCTTTGCCGATATTCCGGCGCCGGTGAATCCGGCCGAGCGGGTGTATTTCCCGGTGCCCGATAACGACGAACCCATTGTGAGCCTTGCGTCAGACCCGGAAGCCACCAACGTGGACATAATGCTGTTTTATAAACACGACGTATTGCCCGATGAGTTAAAACCTACGCAAATGGCATTATTTATGGGATACATGAAAAGCGTCATGCAACTTATGTTGAACGCCCGCCTCAACGAACTGCTGCAACAGCCCGAGCCGCCGTTTGTGTACGCCTCGGCCTATGACGATGAATTTTTTGTAGCGAAAACCAAAGATGCATTCACAGGCTATGCCGTGGTGAAAGAAGACGGCATTGAAGACGGACTGGGCACGCTGGTGCGCGAAATAGAACGGGCGAAACGCTTCGGTTTTACCCCTTCGGAATACGAACGGGCGAAAAGCAACTACCTGAGCTGGGTTGAAAATGCATATAACGAAAGAGAGAAACAAAAAAGTCAAAGTTATGCGCGGGAATACGTTCGCCACTTTGAAGACGGCGAAGTAATCCCCGGCATTGAATTTGAATACACTTTTTATAACCAAATAGCGCCGGTAATTACCGTTGAACAAATCAACCAATTGACGGCAGGATTAGTGGGCGAGAAAAATATTGTCATCGCCGTTACCGGCCCGAAAAAAGAGGGTTTGACTTATCCGTCGAAAGAGGCGTTGCTCGATGTGTTGGCCAAAGTCAAAGCCGAAGACATTACGGCTTACACCGAAACCCTGTCGGACGAACCGTTAGTGCCGGAAACTCTGAAATCCGGCAAGGTAACCGGAGTAGCAATCGATAAAACATTCGGCATTACCGTGTGGACCTTGTCGAACGGTGCAAAGGTGGTGGTGAAGCCCACCGATTTCAAAGACGACCAAATTCTGTTTAAAGCCATGAGTCCGGGCGGCACGTCGCTGCTTGACGACAAGGATGCCGTAAACATTAAAGTGTTGAATGCGGTGATTGCGGAAGGCGGATTGGGCGCGTTCAGCAAAACCGACCTGCAAAAAGTACTGGCCGGAAAACGCGCTTCCGTGCGTGCTACGGTAGATAACACGAATGAGGCCATTAACGGCAATTGCCCGCCGAAAGACCTCGAAACCCTGTTGCAATTGGTATATTTGAACTTCACGGCGCCGCGTACCGACGAGGTGGCTTTCCAATCGTACCTGTCGCGTAAAAAAGTGGAATTGGAGAACATGAAAGCCGAGCCCATGATGGCGTTGTCCGACTCGCTGATGTCTACGTGGTATAATAACCATCCGAGGGCGCTTAACCTCACGGTAGAAGCATTGAAAAACATCAACTACCAACGGATTATGGATATTTACAAAGACCGCTTCAAAGACGTCGGCGACTTCGTGTTTACGTTCGTGGGCAATGTAGACCTTACTACATTAAAACCGATGGTAGAACAATATCTGGCCTCGCTGCCCGCCGCAGGGCGCAAGGAAACGTTCCGAGATATACACATGAGTATCCGAAAGGGACAAGTGAAAAATTATTTTGACAAGGAAATGGAAGTGCAGAAGACGACGGTTTATACCGCCTATTCGGGCGCACTGGATTATATCCCCGAAAACCTTGTTAAGATGAGTATGCTCGACCAAATCCTCAACATTGTATATACCGAAACCATCCGCGAGGAAGAAGGCGGCACTTACGGTGTGGGCGTGAATGGCTCCGTGTCGCCGTATCCGAAAGGGAACTTCAGACTGCTGGCTTATTTCGATACCAACGCCGGGATGCGCGACAAGCTGGTGGCCAAAATTCATGAAGAATTGCAGAAAATAGCCAAAGACGGCCCCTCTGAAGTAAACCTCAATAAGGTGAAAGAATACATGCTGAAAAAACATACCGAGAACCTGCGCGACAACGGCTACTGGTTGGGCGTGCTCAGCGACTATTCGTTCTACGGCATTAACCGCCTTGTTAACTACGAAAAAATCGTAAGCGGCGTCACGGTTGCGGATATGCAGAAATTCACTAACGGCTTGTTGTCGCAAAACAACAATGCGGAAGTGGTGATGACCGGCGTGGAAAAAGAATAACGGCGGTTTTATAAAATAACAAAGGGGGACAGCAATGTTCCCCTTTTTGTTTTAATGGGTTAGTTTTTCTGTTTTTCCAATTCTTCTACAAATTTATAAATCATAGTAGAAGGGTTGGTAAATTCGGTGAGTTTTTTTGCTCTTTCTATGGCCTTGTCTCTGTTTTCGCTCAATTTTTCTTTTAGTTTGTTGCCCAAAACGCCTTTTTTGTAATT
>JAITQQ010000094.1 GCA_031288855.1 Prevotellaceae bacterium | reverse complement strand
ACGCACGTCGAACGTCACCGTGCCGGCATTCACGGCAAGGTTTGACACCTTCACGCCGTTCTGCGCCGATAACAGGGCAGGGACACACATTATTATTAATAACAGAATTTTTTTCATATATTTTTTATTTTCGCATTTTTCGTTTCTCCGGTAAAGAAAAGGGCCGCCAATCTGCAACAGATGATAATAAAGAAGAACTAATTAATCAGCAGCCCTCTGGAAGTTAAGAGTTAAGAACTAAGAGTTAAGAATTAAAATACATCATCCTTCATACCTCATACATTAAACTTATATTTCATATATACAATAAAACTCCACATCGCAAAAAAACATTGCAATACACAAAAAAAGTGATTAAGAGATTAGGTGACTAAGCGATTAAGAAACTCAAAACTCATCATTCATAACTCATAACTAATTCTCTTAGTTCTTAACTCTTAACTCAATAAGGGTAGCGCGAGCCTGTAGATAATTTATTCATTAATGAGGTCTTCAGAAACCCGATGTCTAAATAAATTAGGCCCACACCTGTCTTTCTGACAATATATAAAATTGGAATGAAAAGAAACGTGTGGGCGCTAACTCTATTCCTCTTAACATCTTATTGAAAGTTCTGAAGTTTCATTAATAGAGTACTAAAAGCGAGCGCCAGCACAAGTAATAAAAAGAACGAATTACCTTTCGGGGGCAAATATACACACAATTTTTAGAACTCCAAATATATAATTGTTAAAATACGTTATAAAATCGTTTTAATGACGGAATTTATTGAATAGCGGGATTGGTCCAGTCCCCTGACGCTTTGATTAAGGCAACCAACTCGTCCACGGCAGATTCTTGGGGAACAGCTTTTTTGACGGGCTCTTTGGCTTTGTAGAGGGTTATCTTGCCGGGGCCGGCGCCCACGTAGCCGTAATCGGCATCGGCCATTTCGCCGGGGCCGTTGACCATGCAGCCCATCACCGCAATTTTCAAACCTTTGAGGTGCGACGTGGCGGCACGCACCGCCGCCAGCGTACTTTGCAAATCAAACAACGTGCGGCCGCAGCCGGGACAAGCAATATATTCGGGCTTGGTAAACCGCACCCGCGTGGCTTGCAGCAACGACAACGACAACTCGCCGGCTTGCTGTTGGGGAAGCGGCTCTCCGTTTATTGCGGCTTCCATCCTGAAATCGCGGGCTGCGCCGTCGAGCAACAACGGGCCGGACTCGCACGCCATGTGCAGCAATAGCGCTTCGCGCGAGGGCGCTTCGTAGTAGCGATGCAGCACCGCGGCGTCGTTGCAGCGACAGCCCGCATAAGGGTACTGCGATGCCGCCTGTATCAATGCGCGTGCCACAGGTATTTCATTTTCCGGCGGCTCGGTAAGCGAAACACGTATCGTGTCGCCCAAGCCCTGTGCAAGCAATGTGCCGATGCCCACCGCCGATTTTAAGCGCCCATCGTCGCCATCGCCGGCTTCGGTAACGCCCAGATGCAAGGGGTAGGACAAATGCTCGGCATCCATGGTAGCGGCCAACAGGCGGTAGGCTTCAGCCATCACGCGTGTGTTGCTCGATTTTATCGACACCACTACCTGGTGGAAATCCTGCGCCGCACAGATACGCAACATTTCCATAGCCGACACCACCATGCCTTGCGGCGTGTCGCCGTAGCGTTCTACCATGCGTGCGGCCAGCGACCCGTGATTCACGCCAATGCGTAGCGCTGTGTGGTGTTGTTTACATATCGTAATCAGTTGTTGCAATTGTGCGGCGGCTTCGTCGGCTGTGGCTCCGAAATTTCCCGGATTGATGCGCACTTTATCGGCCACAGCTGCGGCGGCCAGCGCCACTTTAGGCGTAAAATGCACATCGGCAATAAGCGGAATGGTATAGCCTTGCGCGCGCAATTCTTTTTTGATTTCCGCGAAGGCTTCCACCTCACGCATCCCTTGTGTGGTAAGGCGTACATAATCGGCGCCAACCTCCGCAATGCGTTTGCACTGCGCCACCGAAGCCGCTATGTCGAGCGTGTTGGTGGTTGTCATTGTTTGCACCCGTACCGGTTGTGCGCCTCCCATGGCCACACCGCCTACCGACACTTCGGCGCAAGCACGGCGACGTATTGAATGTTGCGGTTTCATATTATATTTTCACTAATACGGCGGCAGAAAATATCAATTGCGTAAAATGTGTAAACATCATGCGTTCCTCTCCATATCTTGGTTTTAGCAAATAGGAAAGTCCGTATTGATAGCCCACTTCAAATTGTATCTCGAGAGGATGCAACATAATGCCTAACCCGCCGCCAAAATGCATGCCATATTCAAACCGATTGTCGCGGTCTTTAAAGACGTAAGCACGTTGCACTTCTTTTTCGTTTTCTTTAAAACTTTCTTTAGCGCTCAGAAAGTATGACATGTACACTCCCACATTCGCCAGAATACGAATTCGCCATGCTTCATAATGGAATTGCGACAGGAAAGGAATTTCCAAAGTGCGGTAGCGGCGCGTAGTGTCTTCGAGCAGATATCCTTTCTCCGCATAATTAACGCCCAGTTGGATGCCTGTCCATGTAGTAACATACCATTTATACACCAAGCCCACATTCAGCGTTTGAAAGGTGGAACTGTCGCGCCGCGCCGGATTGAATAACACGCTCGACGTGCTGACGCCTTCCTTGATGCCGATAAAGTGTTGCGCTTTAGTTTCCGTAGAAAGAAAATAAAAGCAGCACAAAAATAAGCCGGTTTTTATGTAATTTTTTAAATTCATTCCGTTTTTAATACTTCAGGGGGATGGCCGTTTCCGGCGTGGCTGTGGGCATGTCCATGTTCATCTTCATCTTCATCGCCGTGTTCATGGTCATGGCCGTGTTCTTCTTCGAGCAGCGGAATTTCTTTCCGGCGGTCGCGGGCAAATACTTGTTTGGCGTCAATATCCTGATTTATTTCCGTATTTTCGAGCAGCGTTATGATTTCGCTGCCGCCGGGCAAGGCGTAAAATTCAACCGGCTCGTATTGTCTTTTTTCCAGATAATTTCCCGGATCCCAAATGCCGTTTTTATTTTTATCTTCAATAAGGCGCAAGGTATATGTTCCGGCCTTCAAATAATCAAATTGCAATTTTTTATTTTCTATAACGATGGCTTCGCGTAGCACTCTTGTTTTTTTCTCATCCAGTAGTTGCACAATAATCTGTTGCGCATTGTCAATTCCCGTCAGGTTAACGCGTATGGAGCTGTATTTATCGGGGTCGTCGGTTGTAATTTTTTTCGAGATGGAATCGTTGGTTAATCCATACACATCGGCAAAAGCGCCGGGCAAGGCCAATAGTTCATACTGGCTGCCTACCTTCCATTTTGCGTGAAGGTAAAATTGCCGGATTTTTATCGAGTCGGACACCCATGTGAAGGTTTCTTCTTTTTGTTGTTTATCCACATCATCTACGTACCACAAGCGGATTAGCGTGGGGTCAACGGTTGTGGGAAGCGAATTAAACCCGAAAGTAACCCCGTTTTTCATGATGTTTTCCGCCGCATAAGAAATGGAAGGCGTCAATGTTTCTTTCTTTTCTTCCTCATCTTTTTTGTCTTTGTCTTTTTTATTTTTTGCTTCCTGCTCCTGTTCTTCTTCTTTTTTCGATTTCTGGAATTTTAATTTTGTAGTGAAGGGCGACAACATATCCAAGGAGTCCGTTCTTATGTAAGTAATTTCTGCCTGCAACGTGTCGGGCACTACCGGCGCGGTAATCCAATAGATGATGGTATCGTTGAAACGGTTTCGCTCCCTTACCAAGTTCGATGAATCAACGCCGTTTAGCTGAAAAGAAATGATACCGGCATGCCGCCGGTTAAAGGCCAGTGTGAGTTTCCGCGTGCCGGACAGCGTGTGTTCTTTCAAAAACTGTTTGCCCACATCTTCATTAAATGCATACAATTCTTTCTGGTAGTCGCGCGCTAAAAGCCTAACCGTGTCGGTGGCTTCAATAACTTCCAACACTTTTTCATAGTCCACAATTTTGTCGGGGATTACCAATGAATCTTCGAAGGCCAGCATTTCAGCGCCGGGGTCATAGCGATAGTTGTTGTTCTTGTCGTCGAATGCCACCATGTGATACGCCACCGGCTTGATGTTTTGCAGTGTGAAGTAACCCCACTGGTCTGTGCGTGCAATGGCGCTCGGCAATGTTTTGTATATGGCCGTGTCGCTATGGTTTTCGTACAGGCACACCACTGTTTTCGGCAACGGCTCTCTGGTGAAGGCGTCAAACACTTTTCCGGTGAGCATCATCGAATCAATGGCCGCGCCGGTGGAGAACACGTAGCGAAAAGCGGAGAAAGGAATTCCTTCATTCAAATCCGAAATGGATTCGCCGAAATCAATAGTGTAGGTGGTGTTGGTGCGTAGCGTATCTTCAAACCGGACTTCTATTCCCTTGCCGCGTGTACGCACTATCGGCCGGCGGAGCGACGGCGGCGAAACCGTCACATTTTTTGCAGCATCTTTAATTTGCACATACTCGTTAAAAACTACTTTTATTCGTTTCGGTTTTTGGTTTGTGGCAAGATATTCCGGTATGGTTGTAAGTAACACCGGCGGGATGCTGTCTTTCGGGCCGCCCTCCGGGCCTTGCGCTACATTGGCGCAACGCCCGGTAAACAGCACCACTGTTAGCGTGCAAATAATTATATAAAAAAGTTGTTTCAATCAATAAACTTCCACATCAAAAGGCATGCGTGCCAATATTTTTGTTTCTTGCAGTTGTTCTACTTGTTTTTCCAACTGTTTGTAAGTTTGGAACAGCGTTCCTTTGGCGCTTAGGCGCGCGTTTTTAAACATTTCCAACAGTTGGGTGAACGGGTCTTTTTGCGCCGGCAATTCCGTAATGCGGTAGTTGTCTAATTCGGCTAATTCGGCGGCAATGTATATGGCGTGGTCCAATCCGCCGAGATAATCGACCAAGCCGTTTTCCAAAGCCTGCAAGCCTGTCCACACGCGGCCTTGTCCTACTTCATCCACGTTGCTTTCGGGTATTCCACGCCCCTGCGCCACTTTCGCCACAAATTGTGTGTAGGTGTTATCAATCATGAGCTGGAATTTACTCCGTTCCTGTGCGGTCAACGGCCGCGTGACCGAAGGGAAGTCGGCAGGTTTCGCGGTTTTTGCCACGTCAACCGTAATGCCTAAATGGTTACGCAATCCTTTTTCCAAATTCGGCAGGATGCCGAACACGCCAATAGAGCCGGTGAGCGTAGTAGGATTGGCGACAATAGCCCTTGACGGCGCGGAAATCCAATATCCGCCGGAAGCGGCGTAGTTGCTCATCGACACGACTACCGGTTTTATTTCGTTAAGCAATGCCACTTCGCGGGCAATAATTTCCGAAGCCTGCACACCCCCGCCGGGCGAGTTAACACGAAATACAACGGCTTTCACGTTATCATTGCTGCGCAAGTCGCGCAACAGATTGGCAAATTGCCAGTCGGTAATTCCGCTTTCGCCTTTGCCCGAACTAATTTCACCATCGGCATACACGACTGCAATTCTATCTTTCGCCGTGAGCTGTGGCACTATGGTTTTCGCGTATTTTGTGACATCGAGCATCGCGAGGTCTTTTTCGCTGTTTACGCCGGTAAGCCGTACCAGTTCATCCAACAATTCATCTTTATACACCAATCCGTCAACCATCCCGTTTTCAAGCGCGGCGGCGGCCGGAGAAACTATCGAAAACGCATAGTCGTCAATTAACTGTTGTAATTTTTTCACATCCGTCTGGCGGGCTGCCGCAATTTTGTCCAGCCAATGATGCCATATAGAATTGGTGAACGACAGCAATTGCGCTTCGTTTTCCTTGCTCATCTCGTCGAGCATGAAAGGTTCTACCGCACTTTTGTATTTCCCATGACGGATAATTTGAACATCAACCTGAAGTTTCTCCAATAGTTTTTTGTAAAACTCCACTTCCACTCTCAACCCTTGCAGCGCAAGCGAGCCGTAAGGATTCAAATAAATCTTGTCGGCCACCGTTGAGAGGTAATAAGCGCCTTGCGAAAGGTTGTCGCCATAAGCAATGATTGGTTTTTCCGATTCCTTAAATTGCAAAAGCGCTTCGCGCAGTTCTTCTAATTGCGCCAAGCCGATGGACAGTTGGCTCAAGTCCATATATATCATTGTGACATTCGGGTCATCGGCCGCTTTTTTTATTCCTTTCAGCAAATCGTTCAATCCTATTGATGACTCTAAGGAAAGGTTGAAGATATTTATATTCGACAAGTTGCTTCCACCGCGTTCCTGCACCGGTTGGTCGAGCATGATGCGCAACACGGTATTGGGTTTTACCGTCACGGCCTCAGACGTGTCGGCAAAGGAAAGCATGGCGCCGAGCATGCCGAAGAAAATCAACATGCATACTATCGAGCCAACGATAAAGGCCAACAGCGCCGCAAAAAATGTCCTGAAAAACTTTTTCATATTTTTAATGTTAAGGGATTACTAAAATTATCCGCGAATGGCTTTCACGCCCGGCAGTTCAATGCCTTCCATGTATTCGAGCAACGCGCCGCCGCCGGTTGACACGTAACTCACTTTGTCGGCAAAGCCCATTTGGTTTACGGCCGCCACCGAGTCGCCGCCGCCGACCAATGAGTATGCGCCTTTTGCGGTGGCTTCGGCCACAAGTTGCGCCACGGCTTTCGTACCGTTGGCAAATTTCGAAATTTCAAATACGCCCACAGGACCGTTCCACAAAATGGTTTTTGATTCCATGATGACCTTGCGCCACAACTCGATAGTCTTCGGCGCCGCATCTACGCCTTCCCATCCGTCGGGGATAATAGCAACCGGCGCCAAATCGGTGTTGGCGGTTTCGGAAAAAGCGTCGGCAATCACCACTTCGCCCGGAAAGTGAAGGGTGACCTTTAATTCTTTTGCTTTTTGAATAATGTCGAGCGCAAGTTGCAATTGGTCGGTTTCGCAAATTGAATTGCCAATCATGCCGCCTAACGCCTTAATGAACGTAAAGCTCATGCCACCGGCAATGATGAGGTGGTCCACTTTCGGCAGCAGCCGCTCGATAACGGTAATTTTCGACGACACTTTCGCTCCGCCGAGAATGGCGGTGAATGGGCGTTCGGGCGCTTGAAGCACCTTGTCAATCGCTTTTATTTCGCCTTCCATCACGTAACCGAACATTTTGTCGTTCGGAAAATATTCGGCAATCAGCGCCGTCGATGCGTGGGCGCGATGGGCTGTGCCGAAGGCGTCGTTAATGTAACAATCGGCATAGGAAGCCAATTGTTTCGTAAATTCTTTTTGTTTGGGTTTCAGTGCGGCTTTGGCGGCTTTCTTTTCCTCGTCGGAAGCGTCGTCGGCCAGCCCGCGGGGCTTGCCTTCTTCTTCGGCATAGAAACGAAGATTTTCCAACAACAGCACTTCACCGGGCTTCAGGTCTTTCGACAAGGTGCGTGCTTCGTCGCCCATACAGTCGGGCGCAAATTTCACAGGAACGCCCAACTTGCTTTCCACCGCCTTGAGAATATGTTTTAGCGAATACTTATCGGCAGGGCCTTTCGGGCGACCAAGGTGCGACATAATGATGGCCGACCCGCCACCGGCCAACACTTTTTTGATGGTTGGGATGGCCGCACGGATACGGGTATCGTCGGTAATTTGGAGCTGGTCGTTGAGCGGCACGTTAAAGTCCACCCGGATAATGGCGCGTTTGCCATTAAAATTGTAGGTATCAATTGTCTGCATATATATTTTTGATTAATTCATTGCACCGATGA
>JAITQQ010000084.1 GCA_031288855.1 Prevotellaceae bacterium | reverse complement strand
CAACTGCAAAGGATGCTTCATGCCTGTCCACCAACTCAACGGCTCTACGCGCTCTATTTTCATTTGTGCAAAAAGTGAAGTTACAAACATCAGGCACAAAGGTAGTACAATTATTCTTTTCATTTTACATATACTTTATATTCCCAAGGCTGCAAGTACAATCCGTTTTGCAATTCTTCCTCTGCTGTTCCTTCAAAGGCCACTTGTTGCAGGGCGTTACTTAAATTGAACACTGCTATCACCTTGTTTCCCTCTACACTGCGTTCGCAAGTGAAAACCGAAGCCGGCACACTGTTGGTTATCTCGTGTAATGCGCCGCCTTCAGGCTGACTGTAAAGCGCCGGATTATTTTTGCGCAGTTGGTTCAACTCACGGTAAAAGGCAAAATAGCCGCCGGTATCTGTCCAATCAATCTCGTCCTTGGTGAAAAATTCCAAGCGGCGGTTAAATCCTGCTTCCTGTCCGTTATAGATTAGCGGCATGCCGGGTAAAATGTAAGTCAGCGCTGCAAATACTTTTGCCGCATCGCCCATGCGTTCAAACTCCGTGCCGTTCCACGAGTTTTCATCGTGGTTGGAGGTGAAGAACATGGGAATGGAAAACAATGGAAAACGCCCGTTCATGCGTTGCCAACTACTGCGCAACGCATCTACCGTTTCTTTGCCCTGCGCTACTTTGTTCATCACGGCGTGAAAGTCCCATGCATAATACATATCGAACGCCTTTTGTTGCAGTTCCGGAGCTTCGGCTTCGGCAAGCATAAACAAATCCGGCTTGACGGCTTTCATTTCCGTCACGGTGGTTTCCCAGAAATCAACCGGCACTTCCACCGCCACATCGCAACGGAAGCCGTCAATGTCCGCTTCCTGCACCCAGAAGAGCATGGCGTCGGCCATGGCGCGGCGCATGTCGGGATTGTCGTAATTCAGCTCTGCCACATCTGTCCAGTCATACAACATTTTTATCCGTCCGGTACTGTCTTTCAAATACCATCCTTCGTTGTTAATCCATTGTGCGTCGCGCGATGTGTGGTTGGCTACCCAATCGATGATCACCTTAAAACCAAGTTCGTGCGCCTGTCCGACCACGTTTTTAAAATCGTCTATCGTGCCAAATTCGGGATTCACCGCTTTATAGTCGCGCACCGAATAATAGCTTCCCAACGGCCCCTTGCGGCTTTCTTCACCAATGGGATGAATGGGCATAAACCACAAAATGTCCACGCCTAATTCTTTCAGGCGCGGCAGATGCTCCGCAAATGCGTTGAATGTGCCTTCGGGCGTATATTGCCGTACATTCACCTCATAAATTATGGCGTCACGGCTCCACGCAGGATGCTGCAATGCCGGCTGCTCCGGCGCACTGCACGACGCGAACAATAAACTACCGATAGTTATCAGTAAAAAGTAGAATATTCTCATATTTTTAGTCCTTAACTCTTAGCTCCTAATTCTAATACTCCAACACCAGCGACGATAGCGGCGGCAATTGTGCAACAAATATTTTGCCGTCTTGCAGCAATACCGCTTTATTCAGCGATGCCACCGGCTGCTTCACCATTTCGGTGAGCCGGTACGTGCGGGCCGTTGTGCCCAAGTTGTGCACCACCATGATGCGTTGATTATCCTTTTGCCGGGTGTAAATCATCAATTCGGCAGGAATGCTCGCAGGGTCGGGATGGGTGAAATTCCCTTCGGCCAGGGCCGGATACGTATTACGCAACCGTATAAACTGAGCATAGACCGAATACAGCGAAGTTTCTTCTGCCTGTTGCCGTGCCAACGGCAACACCGACGATTCGGTGTTGTAT
Organism: Prevotellaceae bacterium; assembly: GCA_031288855.1. The sequence goes on along the minus strand of JAITQQ010000084.1, from coordinate 5,013 downwards.
TGCGGCGTGCGCCACGTGGTGCGGTAAGGATCATTGCCCGATGCCCACAAAAAGGGTTCGCGTACATTCTCGTCGCCGCCGGTTTTCATGCCGCGCATGCCGATTTCCTCACCATAATAAATGTATGGTTGTCCCGGCATGGTAAGTAATACGGCCGCCGCCACTTTCGCCTTTGCCACATCGTCGCCCAACATACTCATCGTGCGGTCTTCGTCGTGATTTGAAAGCTTCGGCACGTTGAGATAATTGGGATTAAACGCCGCAAATGCGCTCAGACAATTGCCCACATCACGAGGATAATAATGGCCGGTTTGGTTGTTCAGCGACCATTCAAGGTTGTACCAATTGGGAAAGTTGAACAGCGCCGGCAATCCTTGATAGAAATACGCCACATTGTCTTTGTTGCTCTCCAACACCTCACCTACCAAATACACATCGGACTTGTAGGTTTTCAATTTATTATGAAATGCACGCCAAAAGTCGATGTTCTGCTGCGAGCGCTCCTCCTGATAAATATGCTTTGCTGCGTCGAGGCGGAAGCCTGCCACACCTTTGTCGAGCCAAAACTTCGCCGCATTGTAAATACTATCCATAACCACTGTATTTTCCGGGTTGATATCTGGCATCCACGAAGAAAACATCCCGTAATATTTGTAGTTAGTAGTGCCACGCTCTACATTGTGCCATTCATTGTCGTTATAACGCACTACCGACGGCACGTTCCCTGCCGAAATTGCACCCTGTATATTACTTGCAGGGGCAAACAAAAAGAAATTGCGGTACGTCGAATTAACGTTACTGCAAGCCTGCGTAAACCACGGATGCGTCTTCGAAGTATGGTTAATCACAAAGTCGAGCACCACTTTTATGCCGAGTTGGTTGGCTTTCGCCATCATTGCGTCAAAGTCGCTTATGGTGCCATATTGCGGGTGGATGGCTTTGTAATTTTCCACATCGTAGCCATGGTACGACGGCGACGGATGGATGGGCATCAACCAAATTCCCGATACGCCCAATTCGTGCAGATAGTCGAGTTTTGCGGTTACGCCGCGCAAATCGCCAATACCGTCGCCATCGGTATCGGCGAAGGAACGGACGAAGATTTCGTAATACACATCGCCGCGTTTCACGCCGTCCCACTCGGCCTGTACCAAAGGCAATCCTCCGCCAGGCGGGCCCGGCGAAGGATCATCTTTGCAACTCCACAGGGCCAAGATCAGCAGGCCTCCCCCTAACCCTCTCCAAAGGAGGGGGAGCAGGCCTCCCCGAGCCCTTCCAAAGAAGGGGAATTTGTTTTCCCTGAAAAATTTTATTTCCATAATTTTTAGTTATTAATTTTAATTTGTAAACTACAAATAATATAGCGTATGTGCGCCTATTTTTTGTAAAAGACATAATGTCCAGTCAGGTCATTAAATTTCACAAAATAGATAGCGGCTTCCGTCACATTAATATTAGGTCCGCCGCTTGTTCCCTTTCCGAACGGGAATTGATCTATCGCCCCCCAATTGGCATCCCAGCCATGATTTGCGCGGAATTTCAATTCTCCGGCAGGAAGATTCACATTGTCCACGATCCAGATACGTGAATCGTAGTCGGTTTGCGTCATATTTATATCATTATCCCAATCACCTCCGACGCCGATTAAACCTATATTCGTATAAATAGGGGCACTTGAAGCGTCGTAAGGCGTAATGGAGTAAGTTAATTGGCTTATATCGGCAGTAACCGTATAATAGCCGGCGGTGGTGATGTCAGTAATGTCATTGCCGGTTTGGTTGCCCAATACGCCGGCACTGGTTTGACCATATAAGTTATCCCATGTACCCAAATCATCATTGCTGATAAATTTAAAACCACCTGCGCGGAAATAAGTAGTATATACATTTACCGACAAGTTATCATTACGGAACATAACATATTCGTAATTTGCGTTACTCCACTCCTTTGCTCCAAGTACATTTCCGATAAGATGTATGAAAACAGGAACCGCAGCAAAAGCCGTAACACTTGTCACAACCGGCGCTGAAGAAATCACCGCATAGGAAGCGCTTATGGAGGCGCTAAGCATGAAATTCACATTGCTTGCTACCCCAACAACGGCTCCTCCTTTTAGGAAAGAAGTATTGAGGTCGCCGATTTTCACATCCAGTGAGTCGCCAGTGCCCGACATCACCAACACAGGGTCGGCAGCGCCCACCTGCACATACAAGAAATACTCAACTTCCGTAACCACGCCGAAATCGGCATGCTGCCATTTGAAGGTGATGTTTTCCGACAGGTTGTCGGCCGTTACTACAATATCGCCGGGAGAAGCAAGAACGGGCGCCACCAACTGGTCAACCGGCAGCACTTTAACCATATCCTGGTCTTTTTCACAAGCGGTGAAAGTAATCAGTAAAAGAGATAATATGATAATTAATTGTTTCATAATTCAAATAATTTTAATATTTAGGATTCTGTTCTAAGTTAGTATTCGCCTGCAAATCGGGTGCAGGAATCGGGTAGAGGTTAAAGTGGCTGTCTACGGCACGCCCAACCTGTACACCGCCTTTCCATTCCCAGATATAGCCGGCGGTAGTAAACCGGTTGTAGCGGATAAGGTCGGTGCGGCGATGACATTCCCAATAGAGCTCGCGGGCGCGCTCGTCGAGGATGAATTCCAGCGTAAGCGCGCCGGCGCTGCTGATATTACCTGTGTTATTTCCGTAAGCTCTTTCGCGCAGTTTATTGATGTAACCGAGTGCCGTGGCTTCCGAGCCGCCGTTTCCGCCGCGCTTCACGGCTTCAGCATATATCAGGTACATTTCGGCCAGACGGAAGAGCGGAAAATCGTTGTCGGCATACCGGATGTCGGAGCCATAAACAGGGTTGCCCAGCGTAGAGGCCGAGGTGATGTTCCGGTATTTATACGTCGCCTTTCCGTATTTATACTCGCTGGGCTGATCGGCAATAGCGTCATTGTCGCCCACAAACAGCCTGCGCTTATCGGCAGGATCGAATTTATCGAAAAATTGTTTCCGCGCCCGGTAGCCGCTCCAGTTGGCATTACTGGTTATACCGTAATGGATAAGCGTAGACGCGTATTTGTCTTGATAATCGCCGTTCGAGCCGCAATTGATAAGGAAAGTCGTACCTCCATCAAGCCTTGTGCGGGCACCGTCGTAGTTAATCGACAAGATTACTTCGGGATTATTCTTGTCGTTGTCGGCAAGAAACAAATGCTCGTAATTACTTTTTAATGAATAGTCGGCGTCGATTACATTTTTGCTATAGGTGATGGCTTCGGTATATTTGGCCACGCCTTTATACACTTCCGCATTCAGGTACAGCCTTGCCAGCAATGCCCAGGCGGCGGCTCTGTCTGCGCGTCCATATTCATTCTTTCCGGCGGCTTTCAATAAATTATTGTCCGCAAGGTCTAATAATTCGGACTCGACATAATCGAACAGTCCGGCACGTTGGATTTGCCCGGGCAACACGCCGAATTCGCTCTCCTCTGTAACAAATGGAGGATTGCCGAAGACGTCCATCAACACCCAGTACTGGAAAGCACGCAGGAAACGCGCTTCCGCACGGAAAGCTTTAATTTCGTTCTGCTGTTCGGCAGTAAAACCTTTACCCGCCACTTCGCCGTCGGTAGAATTTTTCAAAAATTCATTGGCATACATAATTTGCAGAATGCTTTTGTCATATAGTCCGATGGTGAAAGCACAGGTGGCGACGAAATTGATGTTGTTCAATTCGGGCACACCGGGGTCATTCCATATACAGTGGGCTTCATCGGTGGGCATCTCCTGATGATTGAAGAAACAGCGGAGGAAATCGGCGTTGCTGCCTTCATCCAAGCCGGTAATATCCGGCTTGCCGTAAACAGAACCACCCACATTGCCGGTTAATGTGTAGCCGGCATATACTTTGGCAATAGCGCCCACATAGCCATCAAAAGTGGCGTAAACCACCTGGCCGGTTGTATCGTTTTCGGGAAACCGGTCCAAATCCTTTATACAGGAGGCAAACAGTAAGGCCGGCAGCACTACGAAAACCAATTTTATGATATTGTTATTTTTCATAATAATTCGATTTTAACAGTTAAAAGTTAAGGTTAATTCCCAGGATAAATGTCCGTGGATTCGGATAGAAATTATTGTCTATGCCGCCTGCAATTTCAGGGTCAATACCGTCGTACTTGGTTATGGTAAATACATTTTGGACGGTAAAAGCAGCTCGCAGGCTCACGGCGCCGGCTATCTTTCCAAAATCATACCCCAGTGTCAGGTAATCCATTTTCAGGAAAGAGGCGTTTTGCACATAATAGTCGGAAAGCAGCTGGCGGTCGAAGAAGTTGGTTTGCGTAGCATCCTTCACGGTATTCATCAGGAAATCGTTCGGGTTTAATGTCTGCGAGAAGTTTCCGACGTCGGAGTTCACATTATTATATATGTAATTTCCTATATTCGAGCGGAGGGAAGTGGCCAGCGACCATTGTTTATAACGGAAATCCATATTGAAGCCCATATATACATCCGGCTCTGCCGACTTGTAGTGATAGAGGTCTTTTTCGTTAATCCGGCCGTTACCGTCTACATCCACATACACGCCTTCCAGCGGCCTGCCATCAGGGTCATACACTTGCTTATATACATAGAACGTGTAGGGCGCATAGCCCACCGAGTGAATTTGTATGGTATTGCCCGTGCCCCCCGAAACACCGCCCGTAGTCGCCCCCACATAGTCGGAACCGGGGCCATCATTGAGCGACAACTTGGTTATTTCCGTTTTATTGTACGTAATATTAAATCCGAAATTCAGGGCGTAGTCTTTGGCGTCAATGGCCGTTACGCCCATGTTCAGTTCTACACCCCGGTTATCCAAGCTGCCGATATTTCTGGTAATTTGGTTGGTGAAGTTGCTTCCCATCGGAAGCGGCACCGTATTCAACAGGTCGGTGGTATGTTTGTAATAGTAGTCCACACTACCGAACAAACGGCCTTTAAAGAAGCCGAAGTCCAA
>JAITQQ010000154.1 GCA_031288855.1 Prevotellaceae bacterium | reverse complement strand
CATCCTGTAGGGATGCATCCCTCTTTTGTGTTTTAAGAATAAAATTGTACATTTGCACAAAACAAGATATTATGACACAAGTACAAAATAGAATGACCAACCTGCAATTCGAAATTGTTAAAATGTTTAATTATGAATTAAACAATAACGAATTGGTGGAAATAAAGGACTTGTTGGCGAATTATTTCCAAAGCAAAATTGACCGTAATACAGATAAACTGTGGACTGATAGGGGATGGACAAATAATACGATGTCGCAAATTCTCAACGAACATCCCAAACGATGAGGATTGTTTTAGACAGCAATGTGCTTTTGGTTTCGTTACCGCAAAGGTCTATGTTCCGGCCTATTTTTGATGCTATATGCAATGGCCGCATAACACTTCTCGTAAGTAATGAGATAATGACAGAATATGAAGAAGTACTATGTCGTTACACAACAGAGGTCATAGCCACCAATGTATTAGAATTCTTACTTGTTAAGCCCAATGTGGAAAGAATAGAGCCATTTTACAGATGGAACTTGATAACCGGCGATGCCGATGATAATAAGTTTGTAGATGTCGCTATTGCTGCCCATGCCAAATATATTGTTACCAACGACCAACATTTCAATGTGCTTAGTAATATACAATTTCCTTACATAAAACACATAAAGGCTGAAGATTTCCTGCAAATTTTAAAAACCACTTCTTTTTGAATATTTAATAAACCCCGCTGCCCGCCGTGCGGCAAACGGTGAACGGTTATTTTCGGTAATGATGCCAAAAATAGTTGGTAATTTTTTCTAGAAAAGACGAACGCTATGTTGAAATAGTAAAGAAGATTGTCGTAGAGGATCAACGCGTCATCAATAAGCTTTTATGGCTAAAAAGCCTATTTTTCATTACTTTTGTAGAACAAATACCACTTGATATAGTTTCTGTAATGCGCCTTTGATAATCCTCGATGAAGCGATATGTTCTGTTTCAAATGGCCAAAAAATGACTCCAGGCCATTTGTTGTCTTTGGAATACACTGTATGTCAAGATAATGAAACATGTCAGGTAAAGCGCGTTTGATGTGGATAAATGCCTTTCTGACAGATTTGTGCGTAAACCAATATCTGCCGGTTTCTTGCTTAAATGTTTTCTGATTGACAAAATCTTTGTACTGCTCATACCAATGCACTAAATCAACCACCCAATAGCCCCATTTCTCACGATTATTTATCGTATATAAGCGTTTTATTATTAAACACAAGGACTGGCCTGCAGCGGATTGAGGACGCCGCGTCAACCATGTTAAACATTCCCGCTGTATATGAGCTAAACATCTTTGTATAATCGTATGGGGACTTGCCTTTTTGACCGCTTTGATGATATTGCGCAATCCGTCGCAAGTAATACTCTCTATCTCAACTCCTAAACTGATGATATTCGTGAGGTCTTCTATCAGCTCATCTTCCCATTCGCCATCGGTTAAGCGATAGAACAAAGTCGCTTTGACATTGTTCTCACGATACAAAACAAGGCACAGTTTATTGGCAAAATAAGTGCCGTCTATCAACAAATTAACTCGCTCGCGCTTAACAATCTTCCACTCAGGATAACGGCTTAAATAATCATAAAAAAAACGTTTTAAGCTTCTTTCACTGTATCCGCTTTTCTTCACTAATTGACTAAATGTTTGTTTGCCAACGATCCATTCTCGAAACCAATGCTCACAGTTCTTTTTGCTGACACCTTTGTTTACGCGGGCTGATAACATTCCGCAATCCCTGCATTTGTAACGCTGTCTCCCAAGTTGTTTACCCCACTTCATCGTGTCCAAGCTACCACATCCCCAACATCTGAACCGTCTTACTTTTGACTCCCTTTTTCCCATAAAATAATAAGTTTATTGAAATCGTTTTCAATAAACCTACTATAATTTTATGACATAGTGAATGTTATACTACATCTCACCAACTATTTTTGGCATATATACCTATAAAACAAAACAAGGAAGAGAAATCTTCCTTGCCTGCCTTTAACCTAACCAAAAACTTTACCCATGAAATAAGGTCTGTTTTCAAGTGCAAAGATACGGCGATATTTCATAGTGCACGTTAAGTCAAGATTAAGTTTTCTTTTCTTTTTTATTGCTAAACACCAAACCGTTTCCGAAGTAATCCACCATAACTACCTGCGCTGCGCTCACTTTTCCTTTCAGTATTTCTTTGGCCAGTTCATTGGTAATTTCACGTTGCAATACCCGCTTCACCGGGCGTGCGCCATACAGCGGGTCGTATCCGCGCTGCACCAGATAATTGAGCGCAAAGTCGGTAAGCTCAAGCGCAATGCCGCTATTGGCAAGGAGTTTCTTCAGGTTGTTCAGCTGCAATTCCACAATTTTGCGGATATCATTTTCCGTTAGCGGATTGAACATTACAATTTCGTCGATACGGTTCAGGAACTCCGGCCTGATGGTTTGCCGCAACAATTCAAGCACTTCCTGCTTGCTTTCAGCCAACAACTGGTCGCGGTTTTGCGCGGTGAGTTTGCTCAGGTTTTCCTGTATCAGGTGTGACCCGGCATTCGACGTCATGATGATAATCGTGTTCTTAAAATCCACCGTACGGCCTTTGTTGTCGGTTAGGCGGCCGTCGTCGAGGACTTGCAGCAACACGTTAAACACGTCGGGGTGCGCTTTTTCAGTTTCGTCAAGCAGCACCACCGAATAAGGCTTGTGGCGCACCGCTTCGGTGAGTTGCCCGCCTTCCTCGTAACCCACGTAGCCCGGAGGCGCCCCCACGAGGCGGCTCACAGCGTGGCGTTCCTGGTATTCGCTCATGTCGATGCGCGTCATCATATTTTCGTCGTTAAACAGGAAATCGGCCAGCGCCTTTGCCAGCTCGGTTTTTCCCACGCCGGTAGTGCCCAAAAACAGGAACGAGCCGATAGGCCGCCGCGCATCCTGCAATCCCGCGCGGCTCCGGCGCACCGCATCGGATATGGCGGCAATGGCCTCTTCCTGTCCCACTACCCGGCCATGCAACGCCTGTTCCATGTCGAGCAATTTTTCCCGTTCGCTCTGCAACATGCGCTGCACGGGAATGCCTGTCCACTTGGCCACCACTTCGGCAATATCTTCCGCGTTCACTTCTTCATCCACCAACGTGAAATTACGTTCCTCTTTTTGTTTGTTCAACCGTTCAATTTCCTTCTCCGCCTCTATCATTTTTCCGTAGCGAATTTCCGCCACTGCGCCGTAATCGCCGCGCCGTTCGGCGTCTTCAGCGCGAAATTTTAAATCTTCAATCTGTTGTTTGTTCTTCTGAATGGCGTCCACCAAATCCTTTTCTTCTTTCCATTGCGCGCGTTGTACCGTAAGCTGCTCCTCAAATTCGCTGATTTGTTTCGACAGCTCTTCAAGTTTTTTCTCGTCGCCTTCGCGCTTAATGGCCGCCCGCTCAATCTCGAGTTGGCGCACTTTGCGGTCGAGTTCGTCAATCGGTTGCGGCACCGAATTCATCTCGAGGCGCAGGCGTGCCGCCGCTTCATCAATCAGGTCGATGGCCTTGTCGGGCAGGTAGCGCGACGAAATATAGCGGGTAGAAAGTTCCACTGCCGCAATAATCGCCTCATCCTTGATGCGCACTTTATGGTGGTTTTCGTAGCGTTCCTTCAACCCCCGCAAGATAGAAATCGCATCGGTAACGGAAGGCTCGTCTACCATGACTATTTGAAAGCGGCGTTCCAGCGCCTTGTCTTTCTCAAAATATTTCTGGTATTCATCCAACGTTGTAGCACCCACAGCCCGCAGCTCGCCACGCGCCAAAGCCGGTTTCAAAATATTGGCGGCATCCATAGCGCCCTCACTCTTGCCGGCGCCCACCAGCGTGTGAATTTCGTCGATAAACAAAATAATTTCGCCGTCGGCCGACGACACTTCGCGCACCACCGCTTTCAGGCGTTCCTCAAATTCACCTTTATATTTTGCGCCGGCAATCAGTGCCCCCATGTCGAGCGAAAAAATCTGTTTTGAACGCAAATCTTCCGGCACATCGCCCGTAATAATACGGTGGGCAATGCCTTCGGCAATGGCCGTTTTGCCCACGCCCGGCTCTCCCACCAAAATAGGATTGTTCTTCGTCCGGCGGCTCAGAATTTGCAACACACGGCGTATTTCGTCATCGCGCCCTATTACCGGGTCGAGCCTGCCCGTACGCGCCTGCTCATTCAGGTTTATCGCGTAACGATTCAACGCATCGTAAGTTTCCTCTGCCGAAGCGCTGTTCACCTTTGCCCCTTTGCGCAGTTCCGCGATGGCCGCTTTCAAATCTTTTTCGTTGATGCCGCAATCTTTCATAAGCTGGGCGATATTGTCGCCACCGCCAAGCAAGCCCAGTAAAATATGTTCTACCGACACGAACTGGTCGCTCATTTTCGAGGCATATTCCTGCGCTTTTTGCAGCGCTTTATTGGCGTACGACGACAGGTAAGGCTCGCCGCCCGACACTTTCGGATAATGTTCCACCGTTTCGTTTACCGCCTTTGTCAAGGCCGGCAAAGCCACACCGAGCTTACGCAGCAGCAAGCCCGTAACGCCCTCGTTGTCGGCCAGCATTGCCTTCAACAAATGCCCGCTGTCCACCGCCTGTTGGGTGGCGCTTTGCGCCATTTGTATGGCCTGTTGCACAATTTCTTGCGATTTTATAGTCAAATTATTCAGATTCATACATTATAATTCCTTTTCGTTTTTCCCTATAACTTAACAAATTCCTTGCCACACCTAAAAAAGATGACATTTTGACAGTTTTATTGCATAATTCAAAAATATCTTTTATATTTGCGCTCTTTTTATAGCATTTTAACTTAGTTACTTTTTATTTATTTCGACAAAGTAATTCACTTACATTTAAAAAATGAAGAACAAATACATTGATTTGATTGAGCAGAGTTTTGAGTTTCCGCAACCGGAATTCAAGACCATAGATGGGGAATTATATTTTCATAATGTCCCCCTGATGGAGGTAATTGAGCAATACGGCACGCCGTTACGGATTACCTATCTGCCCAAAATAAGCCAGCAGATTCAGCGGGCGAAACGCATGTTTAACGTTGCCATGGCGAAGGTCGATTACCAAGGCGATTATCATTATTGTTACTGCACAAAGAGCTCCCATTTTCACTTTGTACTCGAAGAAGCGCTGAAAAACGATATTCATATTGAGACCTCGTCGGCCTACGATATTAACCTGATTGAAGCCCTCTACGAGATGAAACTCATTGACAAGGACCGCTACATTGTGTGCAACGGATTCAAGAAAGACCTGTACATCGAAAACATTGCGGGGCTTATCAACAACGGTTGGAGCAACACCATTCCGGTGCTCGACAACATGGGGGAACTCGACACCCTGTCGAAATATGTGACGGAGCCCTGCAAAATAGGCATACGCATTGCCGCCGAAGAAGAACCGAAATTTGATTTTTACACCTCCCGTTTGGGGATACGTTACAGCGATATTTTGGATTTTTACCGGCAAAAACTGGCAAAAAACAAGATGTTCAGCCTAAAAATGTTACATTTTTTCATCAACACCGGTATTCGCGACAATTCTTATTATTGGAACGAACTGTCGAAGTGCGTGAGTGTGTATTGTGAACTGAAGAAAATTTGTCCCGAATTGGAGAGTTTGAATATCGGCGGCGGCTTTCCCATCAAAAATTCATTGGCTTTTAATTACGATTACGAATACCTGACGGAAGAAATTATCAGTCAAATTAAGAGCATGTGCACCCAACATGACGTGCCTGAACCGAACATTTTTAGCGAATTCGGGAGCTTTACTGTGGGCGAAAGCGGCGCAATTATTTATTCTATTTTAGGCCAAAAACAACAAAACGACCGCGAACGCTGGTATATGATTGACAGCTCATTCATGACTACATTGCCCGACACTTGGGCGCTGAAACAACGCTTTGTTCAGCTGCCCATAAACAACTGGGACAGGGAATACCAGCGGGTGTTTCTCGGCGGGTTGACGTGCGACAGCCAAGATTACTACAATGCCGACACCCGCGCCAATGCGATTTTCCTTCCCCGCCTGTATGACGGCGACGAAGTGCCGCAATATGTCGGATTTTTTCACACCGGCGCTTATCAGGACACTATCGGTGGAGTAGGCGGGCTGCAACACTGCCTGCAACCCGGCCCGAAGCACATTATTATTGATTTAGACGAAAACGGCGAATACAACACGAAATTGTTCAGCAAAGAACAAACCTACAAATCGATGTTGAAGATATTGGGGTACTAAATTGTATTATATAGAAAAAAGTGTACTGTTGTAGAAAATTTTGCTTATCTTTGTACTAGCTAAGATAAAGTTATGAATCCGGTTTTAGATTTTTTGTTAAAAAATTACCCGATAGCTATTTGGTTACTGCTGGGTGGCGGCTTGGTTTGGCTTTATCTGTCGGTTAGGAATACCTCTAACAAAGCGAAAGATAAAGCGGAGGAAGCGCACGTAAAAATATCGGCGCTGCCTTGCGATAACCGGAAAGAAGAGTTGAATAGACAAAAGGATCTTCACCGTGATCTGGACTTGAAAACAGACAAGTTTATACTTGAACTCAATTCCATGGCTAAAGATATTAAGAATATATTTTTACGGCTGGATAATAAATCAATAATACAACCCTATACAAGAGAGATGAGTCCAATGATGATAACAGAGAGAGGTTTAGAGCGTGTTCGCGAGTTGGGTATCGACAAGATGATTAATGATAAATGGACTTCCATATCTTCTTATATCGGTGAAAAAACGGCGTCAAAAAACCCATACGACATACAACAGGCCTGCATAGATGAAGCATTACTAAATCCTGCGAAATTTTTAACGGAAGAAGAAATAGACCGGTTAAAGCTAGAGGCTTATAAAGAAGGCGTGATTATTCAGACGTACTTGCGTATTATCGCGTTATGCGTAAGAGACAAGTATTTTGAAGAGCAAAATATCCCATTGGCTGATATTGACAAGCACGATCCCCAAAAAAATCATTCATAACAAAATTATTTTTCTAAGGAGCGCAGGTATTGTCCCAAGGCATATACCGTAGTGAACGTGTGCCGCTCCATTCCGTAATTATAAGACAGGCGCAAGCCGTTGCGGTTTATTTCAAATAATAATTCGGGCGTATTGTCGGGCGTGGTAGTAGGATTTTGCAATGTTCTGTACCCAAAGCGCTGCAAGGCATGGCGTATCCAACGAATATCTTGTTTGCTGTGCACGGCCATGGTTTTCAACAGGCGTTTTCCCATCTCAAATTCACCCGCTATGCGGTCAAACCGGATGGAAGTGCGCGTAACTAATTTTTCAAAAAGGGAAGACATCACCATATCTTCCGGAGCGCCTTCTATCAACTCCGACTTGGTTACCAACCATATTTTATCGACCATATCCTGTGCGATGTTCAGGTCGTGGGTAGAAAACAGCACGATTTTCTCTTCCCTGTGCGCAATCTGGCGCAGCAAGTCCATCACCTCATATTTGTGGATGACGTCGAGATAGGCCGTAGGCTCATCAAGTATCATGACCGGCGTATTTTGCACCAACGCGCGGGCTATCAGCGTGCGTTGGCGTTCGCCGTCGCTCAACGTATCAACGTTGCGCCACGCCATTGTGCGCAGCCCCACCATTTCAAGCGCATCATAAATCACCATTTTGTCATTCACTTTCAACTTTCCCATCCATCCGGTGTAGGGAAAGCGGCCGAGCGACACCAAATCAAACACCTTCAGGTGCGGAATCCGGCTGATATCCGTGGACACGAAACCCACTACACGCGACAGTTCGTCTCTCTTATACGCGTAAAGCGGTTTGTCGTTAATTTCAATCAGCCCGTCGATGGCGGGTTGCAGCCCCACGAGCGTTCGCAAGAACGTACTTTTTCCTATTCCGTTGCGCCCGACAATCGCCACCAACTCACCCGACGACAGCGAAGCGTTGATGGGCGGCAGGATAATGCCTTTCGCCGTGCTGGAAGGGTTTGGGTATCCTACGGAAAGTTGTTTTATATGTATGGTTCCGTTCATTAATAGCCGCGTTGATTACGATAAATAACAAATACAATCACAGGTATTCCCAATAATGCGGTGATGGTATTAATAGGTAGTACGCTGTCGGCGCCCGGCAACTGCGACACCAAATCACTGAACAGCATCATCACGCCGCCCAACAATACCGTAGCGGGCATGAGCACGCGATGGTTAGCGGTTTGGAACAGCATGCGCGACAAGTGCGGCACGGCAATGCCGATAAAACCGATGGGGCCGCAAAACGCCGTAACAGTTCCCGCCAAAAAGCCCGAACTGATGATAAGTACGGTGCGGGCACGCCGCACGTTCAGGCCCATGGTGCGGGCATATTCATCGCCAAGCATCAGGGCGTCGAGCCATTTCATGGTAAAAAAGGCCAGCAGCAAGCCCAATACGATTGCCGGAATCATCATGCCAAGTTGTCCGGCAGGCACGGCGCTGAAACTTCCCATTGTCCACAGTACATACATTTTAAGCGCTGCCGCTTCGCTAAAATATTGCATGACGCCCACTACCGCCGACGCCACACCGCCCACCATGATGCCAAGCACCAACAGCGACATGGAATCGCGCAAACGTAAGGACGCCGCCATAATCACGGCAAGCATCACGAACGCGCCCACCCATCCGGCGAGCGCCAAACCTAAATTCTGCATCCAGATGCTCGAAATTCCGCCCCAAAGAGATGTCCCCAACACAAAAAACGCCACGCCAAGGCTCGAGCCGGAACTGATGCCCAGCACATAAGGGTCGGCTAACGGATTTTTGAAAATGGTTTGCATCTGCAACCCGCTGACCGACAAGGATACACCCGCCAACAAAGCGACTATCGCTTTGGGTACGCGAAAATTAAGTACAATGGCTTGTGTGGTTTCCGACACGTCGGCGCCGCCGGTCAATGCTGCCCAGACTTCAGCTACCGGCAGCAGGACAGAGCCTGCGAACAAATCGGCAGCAAACAGCAGAAGCAACACTATTCCAAGACAGAAAAAAAGAAAAGTATATTTAATCGCTTTTTTTTCCATAAACAGGATGCAAAGTTAAAAATTTTTATTTATTTTCGCGCTTTAAAAACAAATATTAACACTAAACGCATGAATAATATGAGAAAAAAGATTGTAGCCGGAAACTGGAAGATGAATACCACGTATGAAGAAGGTGAGAAACTGATTCAGGGAATTATTGAAAAGAAAAGCGCTGTGCATCACGACGTCACGCTCATTGTAGCGCCGCCGTTTACGCACCTGTGTTGTTTTGCCGAGCCGCTGTGCAAAGCCGGTATCGGCATTGCGGCGCAAAACTGCGCCAATCACGAGTCGGGCGCTTACACCGGCGAAGTGTCGGCGGCCATGCTGTCCTCTATCGACGTGCAGTATTGCATCATCGGACATTCGGAACGGCGCGAATACTACGGCGAAACCAACGAAATATTGCTCGAAAAAGTAAAATTGGCGCTGAAGCACAACCTCACGCCTATTTTCTGCATTGGCGAAAAATTGAACGAACGCGAAGCGGGGAAACAATTTGAAGTGGTTAGTACGCAATTGCAATCGGTGATTTGTGCGCTTCCTGCCGCCGATTTCGAAAAAATTATTCTTGCGTATGAGCCGGTGTGGGCTATTGGTACAGGAAAAACAGCCACCGCAGCGCAGGCGCAGGAAGTGCATGCATACATCCGCAAGGTATTGACCGGCACATTCGGCACAGCTGCCGAACAAACGCCTATTCTCTACGGCGGAAGTTGCAACCCCGCCACAGCGCCCGAACTGTTCGGCCAACCCGACATTGACGGCGGGCTGATTGGCGGCGCCTCACTGAAAGCCGACGACTTCATCAGCGTGGCCAAAGCGTTTTAGCGCTCATGGATTATATTGAACTGCAAATAACCCTCGCGCCCTACTCGGCCACGCTTGCAGAATGTTTAGCCGCAGAGTTGGGCGACTTGGGTTATGACAGTTTTGCCGAAACCGAAACAGGGCTGCACGCCTACATTCCCGCCGCACAATATCAAGAGGCGACGGTCAAACTCCTGTTTCACCTTTACAGCAGCCAAGCCGACATACATTATACCCCGCAATTTATTGCCGGCCAAAACTGGAACGCCGTATGGGAAGCGAATTTTGAGCCGTTAGTCATTGCGGGGCAGTGTACGGTCAAAGCGCCGTTTCACAAAAACCTACCGAAAACGGCGCACACTATTGTGATAGCGCCCAAAATGGCTTTCGGCACCGGGCATCACGACACCACGTACCTGATGGTTGAAGCGTTGCTCCATTTTCCGGTGAAAGGGCTACAAGTGCTCGACATGGGTTGCGGCACAGGGATTTTGGCGATACTTGCGGCCAAATGCGGCGCCAAAAAATTTGTGGACGCCATCGACATTGACGTATGGGCGAAAAACAACACCCTCGAAAACGCGCGGCTCAACCGCGTACAGCATAAAATCAGGGCGCTGTTGGGCGACGCTTCCCTGATTCAACGCGACAAGTACAACCTCATTCTGGCGAACATCAACCGCAATATTTTGCTGAGCGACCTGCGCACCTACGCGCTTGGGCTGAAGCCCGGCGGCACGTTGATGGTAAGCGGCATCTACACCTCCGACAGCGCCGCCATTGAAGCCGAAGCCCGCCAACACCACCTGAAAAAAATCTCTGAAACCACCCGCCACAACTGGGCGATGATACGGTTTGAGAAAGAGGAATAAGTAAATTTGCATATCTCCTTTTATTATCATATATTTGCACATTATCAAATATCAATGATAATTAGCAAATAATATGATAATATATTATAAATGAACGATTTAATAAAATACATAAATAATACATTTGGAATAAAAACAACAATTATTCCATTGAGGAAACAGTTGTTTCAACGACTGCCATTGTATATTACCGCTGCTTACAAAATTCAGGTAACAACGCTCTATGGCCGGCGAATTTGTCTGCTTATCGCGAATACTGACCATCCAATAACTCCCGGCCAACGCTATAAGCAAATGTTGTTTGTCGGACAAAAATTAGGCTTACCGGTTGTGTTTGTATTTGATAAAGTGGTTTCGTATAACATTAAACGCCTTATACAAAAAGGTGTGAATTTTATTATTCCGAACAAGCAATTATTTATTCCCTCCTTAATGATGGATTTGCGCAAAATGCCTGCAACTATTCCACTAAAGACGGAATTGCTTACGCCGGTGGCTCAACTCGTCTTACTCTATCATTTGCAAAAAGAAAAATTAAATGGTCTTACTACACAACAATTATCGGATAAATTAAATCAAACTTACCTGACAATGAGCCGTGCCGTTAGGGATTTGGGAATATTGGGTTTATGCAATCTTATTGGCAACAAGGAAAAGCAAATTCAATTTACAGCAAAAGGAAAAGAATTGTGGTTGAAAGCGCAAAACTTTTTTCAAAATCCGGTTGAACGAATTGTTTTTACCGATGAATGGCTGAAAGATGGACAAGCGCTTGCGAGCAATATCAATGCTTTGGCACATTATTCAATGCTTAATGACGAACCTAAACGTTACTATGCCATAAATAAAAAAAATGTAAAAAATCTTACTATTGAAACAAACAAATATGCAGGCGATAATACGATTGAAATATGGCGATATAATCCAAATCAATTATCAAACAAGGGATTTATAGATAGATTATCATTATTTTTGTTGCTTAAAAACGATAGCGACGAGCGAGTACAGACTGAATTGGAACAAATGATTAACAAAATGCAATGGTTAGAGGAATAGAAAAATTTAAAGAATATTTTGCCGGATATGAGGGCAATTACATCATTATCGGCGGAACGGCGTGCGACATTCTGGAAGAAAACGCAGGGCAACAACCACGAGCCACGAAGGATATTGACATTATCCTGATTGTGGAAGCACTTACATCTGATTTTGCTAAACGCTTTTGGGATTTTGTTAAAATGGGACAATATGAAACGCGCCAACGCGGAAACGGCAAACATGAATACTTCCGTTTTTTAAAGCCCCAAACAGCAGGTTTTCCTTTACAGATTGAAATATTCGCCCGAAAACCCGATATACTGAACATAGCGGAGGACGCTCGGCTTACGCCTATTCCTGTTGATGACCTTTCAAATTTATCGGCTATTTTAATGAATGACGATTATTATCATTTTACCTTAGCGCACAGTTTTGTGGAAGACGGAATCAGGCTCGCCAATATCGAAAGTTTGATTGTGCTGAAAGCAAAAGCATTTGTGGATTTGAGCGATAGAAAAGCCAAGGGCGAAACGATTGACGAAAAGAATATCCGCAAACATAAAAATGATATCTTCCGTCTGGCAACAATGCTGACGGATGCAGATAAGTTTACGCTTTCAAACGATATACAAAATGACATGTACAATTTTTGTCAAAAAATAGCTCAATCCCTACCTGATGATGCCTTTTTCAGATCAATTGGTTTACCTGCAAAACCGGAAGATGTTTTCGGGTTGTTGTGTAATGCTTTTCAAATAAAATCTCTGAAACCACCCGCCACAACTGGGCGATGATACGGTTTGAGAAAGTTTCTACCAACGGACTGTCCTTGACAAGACAGAACAGTCACAATTCTTAGCTCTTAACTTCTTTCTGCTGTTTCCGCTGCAAGGCGTATAATTCATCACGGAAGGCTGCGGCTTCGGCAAACTCCAATTTCTTGGCCGCCGCTTCCATGCGTTGACGGGCGACCTCAATGGCTTTTTCCAACTGGGCGGTGTCCATGTGGCCCACTACCGGGTC
>JAITQQ010000140.1 GCA_031288855.1 Prevotellaceae bacterium | reverse complement strand
CGGACAATTTACGCCGAGCTGTTTCCTTCCGATTCGGCGGCGCAGAGCGTGCCGTCGGTGCCGTCGGTGGCATGCAGCACACCCATTGCTTTAGAGTGGGACGAGGCGTTCAAAAAGCTGAACGAGCCCTCGGGGCGCGCCGTGAAAGACGTACACGAAAACGCCAACAGCATTTAACTTTCTTAATCTTCAATCAAACTAAAGTCCAGGAGCTTTTGGTCGAGGCGGGCGCGGACTAATTTCACGCGCACCAAGTCGCCGTAAGTGAGTGTTTTCCCGGTATGGCGGCCTTTGAACATATAGCGTTCGGGAATATACGAATAATAATCGCCGCGCATCTCGCGTTGCGGCACATAACCCTCTACGCCGCTTTCGTTCACTTCCACATAAATGCCATACTCGGTAACGCCCGACACCGTGCCGTCGAAAATCTCGCCCTCCTTGCCCTGCATGAATTCCACCATCTTGAATTTGATGCTGGCGCGTTCGGCGTCGGCAGCCAACTGCTCGCGCTGCGACGCATACTTGCACAAATCCTGATAGTGCGCTTTATTCTCCGATGCGCCGCCCGCCAAATAGGTAGTGAGCAAGCGGTGCACCATCATGTCGGGGTAACGGCGGATGGGCGATGTAAAATGCGTGTAGTAATCCGTAGCAAGGCCATAGTGCCCGATATTGTCCGTAGAATACACGGCGCGCGCCATCGTGCGCAATGCCATAATTTCCATGGCGTGATATTCGGGCTTATTCTTGGCGGTTTCCAACAATTTATTGATGGCTTTTGCAATATCGCGGGGTGTTTTGGTGGGCGGCATCTTATAACCCAAATGCCTGATAAAATCGCGAAAGTTTTTCAAACGGTCAACTGTCGGCTCATCATGCACACGGTACACAAATGTTTTGGCAGGCTTTGCCGTAGCAATCATTTCGGCCACATTGCAATTGGCCAGTAACATAAATTCCTCAATGAGGAAATTAGAATCTTTCATCTCACGGAAAAAAACATCCACCGGTTTTCCTTTCTCATCAACCTTCACCTTCGATTCGGGCTGGTCGAATAAAAGTGCGCCATTCTCAAATCGCTTGCTGCGCAACAGTTGTGCGAGCTTGTGGAGCGTTTGTATTTCTTTGGCGAATGTTCCCTTTTTCGTTTCAATCACCTGTTGCGCGCTGTCGTAATCGAAGCGGTGGTCTGAACGGATAATCGTACGCCCCACCCATCTATTCAGGATTTCCGCATTCTTGTCGAGTTCAAACACGGCCGAATAACATAACTTGTCTTCGTTGGGGCGCAACGAACACAACTCATTCGACAAGCGTTCGGGCAACATGGACACGGTGCGGTCAACCAGATAAACCGACGTAGCCCGCATGGCGGCTTCTTTTTCCACCAGTGTGTTGGGCAATACGTAATGCGTCACATCGGCAATATGTACGCCCACTTCCCAATTTCCGTTGTTTAATTTTTTTATGGACAACGCGTCGTCGAAATCTTTGGCGTCGCTCGGGTCAATCGTGAATGTGGTAATTCCGCGGAAATCGCGGCGTTGGGCAATATCATCAGCGGTAATTTCGCCCGGAATTTTTTCTGCATCCTTTTCTATTTTCGCGCTAAACCTGTAAGGAAGCCCAAATTCCGTGAGGATGGCATGCATCTCGGTATCGTTATCCCCGATATTGCCCAGTACTTCGCTTATGCGCCCCACAGGTTCCCGCCGGCGGTCAGACCAACCATTAATCATAACGGCCACTTTCTGTCCGTTTTCCGCGCCGTTCAGGTCGGCCGGTGAAACCCTGATGTCGTAAGGCATGTAGCGGCTATCGGTAATCACAAAAATATCCTTATCGGTAATTTGTACAATGCCGATATAAGGGCGCTTGCTGCGCTCAAGGATTTGCAGCACCTCGCCATCAAATGTGCGGCGCTTGGTGACGCTCGGCGCAATGCTGAGCCGCACCCTGTCGCCATGCAGCGCGCCGTGCAGTTTGTTTATCCCAATAAAAATATCCTCGTCGTAGCCTTCTACCGGCACAAAGGCGAAGCCGTTGCGCGACATCATGATGATGCCCTCGCCCGCAGGCCTGTCGTAATGCACAATATTTAATTTGTAGCGCTTGTGTGAAAGGCGTTGGACTTTCTTTTCTTCCACTAAACCGGCCAACGCGGCGTCAAACACCGCTGCGTGTTCCTTTTTTAAGCGTATCTGGTGGCCAAGCTGATTGATACTAAATGAAATTAACGCGTGTCCTTTAAAGATGTTGAAAAGAACGTTTTTTATTTCCTCAGGCTCCGCATAGCCTCTTTTCCTTTTAGCCATAAAATGCTATCTTTGTCGTTTTATTTTGCAAATATACGCAGAATAACCAAGTATAACGAATAAATATACAAAAATAATGAGTAAAAAAGTATTGCTGATGATTTTAGACGGATGGGGAATTGGGCGTCACGACCACTCCAACGTTATTTTTACGACCGGCACACCGCATATTGAGAAACTGGCCGAACGCTACCCTCATGCGCAACTGTTGGCTTCGGGCGAAAATGTGGGGCTGCCCGATGGCCAAATGGGAAATTCCGAAGTGGGGCACTTAAATATAGGGGCCGGGCGGGTGGTTTATCAGGATTTGGTGAAAATCAACCGGGCGGCACGCGACAATTCCATGCTGGAAAATGAGGAAATAAAACAAGTGTATGACTATGTAAAGAAAAACAACAAACAACTGCACTTGCTGGGATTGGTTTCCGACGGCGGCGTGCACAGCTCGATGGAACACCTGTTCAAACTCTGCGATATTGGAAAAACGTACGGCATAGAAAAATTATTTGTGCACTGTTTCATGGATGGCCGCGATACCGACCCGAAGAGCGGCAAGGGGTTTATTCAACAATTGCAGGCGCATTTGGAAAAGTCGGCAGGCAAGATTGCAAGCGTGATAGGCCGCTACTACGCCATGGACCGCGACAAACGGTGGGAACGCATAAAAGTAGCATACGATTTGCTGACGGAAGGCAAGGGCACGCCTGTAACCGATGCGGCGCAAGGCATGCAGCAATCTTACGAAGCGGGCGTAACCGATGAGTTTATCAAACCGATAGTGTGCACCGAAAACGGCAAGCCGCTGGCCACCGTTCAACCCGGCGATGCGGTTATTTTCTTCAATTTCCGGAACGACCGCGCCAAAGAACTTACCATTGTGCTTACGCAAGACGAACTGCTGAAAAAAGCGCAACAAGATGCGCAAGCGCCGGAAAGCGCCGCTTCGGCCGAAGCAAAAATAGCCATTGCGGTCATGAAAAATATTCCGCTTTACTATTGCACCATCACGCCCTACGACGACAAATTCAAAGGGCTGCACATTTTGTTCGACAAGGACAATGTGCAAAACACGCTTGGCGAAACATTGGCCAAAGCAGCAAAGAAACAACTGCGGATTGCCGAAACCGAAAAATATGCGCACGTGACGTTTTTCTTTTCCGGCGGGCGTGAAGAAGTTTTTGCGGGAGAAGAACGCATTCTTGTCCCTTCGCCGAAAGTAGCTACCTACGACCTGAAACCCGAAATGAGTGCTTATGAAGTGGCCGGTGCATTAGTGGAGGCATTGAACAAACAAACGTTCGACTTCATTGCCCTGAACTTCGCCAACGGCGATATGGTGGGACACACGGGCATTTACGAGGCCATTACGAAAGCCGTGAAAGCCGTAGACCAATGTGTGGGGAAAGTGGTGGAGGCCGCGCAACGCAACGGATACACTGTCCTCATCACCGCCGACCACGGCAACGCCGACTATGCCGAAAATCCCGACAGGTCGCCCAACACCGCACATTCGTTGAACCCGGTGCCCTTCATCGTGGTTGACGACGACGTGAAAGCCGTACACGACGGTATCCTCGCCGACATTGCACCTACTGTATTAAAGTTGATGGGGATTTCTCAACCTGCCGAGATGACAGGAAAGGTGTTGGTGGATTTTTAATCTATCGCCAATGTTTGCGGGTCCCAGAACAATTCTTTAAAGCGGACTACTTTATCATTTTTTACTTTTATTCCTTCCGCTTCCAGACGGTGCTGCATCTCGTTCGGAGAGCCGAAGTGCATCTTTCCGGTGAGCAGTCCTTGCCGGTTGACTACGCGGTGTGCCGGCACATCGGGGTCGGTGTAGGCGGTGTGCATCGCCCATCCCACCATCCGCGACGACTGCGCCGAGCCCAACGCCCGGGCGATAGCGCCGTAATTCGTTACCCGCCCGTAAGGAATTTGTTTCGCTACTGCCAACACTTGCCCGAAAAAATTGTCGTCGTTCATGGGAAGTTGCTTATTTCGTTTAATTCTTGGACAATAATTTCTTTTAACTGCTTTTCGGGTATTTGCAATTGATAATCAGCCACACCAATAGGTTTATTAAAATCGTTTAGAGCAATTTCTACTTCCACGTTATCTTTATCCGCACATAAAATAACACCAATCGATGGATTTTCGTCAGGCTGTTTCACTTGCTTGTCTAATAG
>JAITQQ010000062.1 GCA_031288855.1 Prevotellaceae bacterium | reverse complement strand
AACGGATATTTTACGTGGTATATTACGGTAACCGCTTTTGTTTTCTTGTCTTGTTGTTTTTCCCAATAATAATCAACGGCATTCGACAGGGCTATTTCATTCAGAAAAGGCACGTTTCCCGATTTGGTGTGAATGGTCGAACCGGTTGTTTCGAGGAATTGGCGCACTTTCCCATTCAGCGCGGTTTCCTGCACGTTGATGGCCGCCGAAGATTGCACATTCACCGCCACCGCATGAACGATTTGTTCGCGAAGGCTGTTTAATATTTTTTCTTTGGCTTCTTCTACGTCATTTGCCGTAGCCGATACGATGAGGAAATTTTTTTCAATGCCGTTCACCCACGCGGGCGCTTTTTTTGCGCTTTTGTCAATTACTTTTACCTGTGCGGCACAAGCCGTAGAGAGCACGGCCAATACCGCACAAACAAAAAAGTATTTCAGGTTTATTTTTTTATACCTACTTCCGTTGGTTTGCATATCTTTCAAGCTCTTCGTTGTATGTTTGATTAAACCTTTCGCTGTCAAACATCAACTGAATTTCTTTGTCGGCAATGGCGGCTTTGTTGATTTGGCTCAACACTTCGTCTTTATTCACTTCCAGCGCCATGTACACGCTGTATGAGCCGTCTTTTTCACGCAGTGTTTTTGTGCAGGCTACGGCCGTGTTGGATACGATTTGGTCTACGGTAGTCCTGATTTTTGCCTGAAAAGTTTGGCCGAATTGTTGTTGTTGCGCCACATCTATTTCCTTGCGGTAGTTTTCTACCACGCGCCCGATGTGTTGTTGTACGCCGGCGGCCAATTCGGCGCTGGCGTTGGTATGGGCTTTCAGGCGGGCGGTGTTCATGTCTTGGCTTTTTCCGTCACCCACGCCGCGGAAAAATTGTGCATCCGAAAAATAATTTTGGCACGGCACATCTATCTCCACTGCGCCCTGAGTGGGCGCTACCGCTTTTGAGCCTCCGCATGACACAATAAACATGGTCACGGCGGCCATAGCAATAATCATGGTAAAATTTTTCATTGTCTTCATAATATTTGGTTTAAAAATTTTTTCAACATGTAGTTATTATTTAACAAATATATGAATTTTTTTATAATAATCCCTCTTCTTTGAAACTAAAATAATTTTTTCCGGCGATGATAATGTGGTCGGCAATTTTTATACTTAACAGATTCCCTGCATTTTGCATGCGCAAGGTGAGGTTTATGTCTTCTTTGCTTGGAAATTTTTCTCCGGAGGGGTGGTTGTGCACCAAAAGCAGCCGCGTGGCGAGTTTGTCGAGGGCGAATTTGAATACGATGCGAATGTCGGCGAGCGCTGCCGCCAAGCCTCCGTGTCCTATTTTCTTTTTGTCGATGAGCCGCCCGGCCTGATTGAGCGCCAGCACCCAAAACTCTTCATAAGTCAAATCCGACAATATCGGCTCCATGATGTTTTGCGCATCTGTGGCATTGTGAATCGTGGGGCGTTCTTCCGCGTTGGCGGCAGTCCTCCGCCGGCCAAGCTCGAGCGCCGAAAGCAGGGTAATTCCCTTGGCCAGCCCTATGCCTTTGATGCCCTGTAGCTGTTTCAACTCTATTTTTCCTAATTCGGCAAGGTTGTTGTTGGCGAGCAGCAACACATGCCGCGCAAGGTCAATAACCGTTTGGTTGCGGGTGCCGGAGTTTAACAAAATAGCAATAAGTTCAGCATTGCTAAGCACAGCAGCGCCTTGTGACATTAATTTTTCGCGGGGGCGATCGTCCTTATTCCATTCTTTTAAATTCAATGTAATTATTTTTAAGTGGTGGTAGTTATAATTTACTTTGCAAAGATAAGAAAAAAGGAAATAAATTCCTATTTTTGTCCTCCAAATGAGAAGATTTAATTTGCATGTGGAGACAGACCCTTCGGCAGGCTTTTGTTTTGGCGTGATTAATGCCATTAAAAAAGCCGAAGAAGCGTTGTGCACCAAGGAGGAACTTTACTGTTTGGGTGAAATCGTACATAACGAAGAAGAGAACAAACGTTTGAAGGCGCTTGGGCTGCAAACCATTCAGCGCGATGGTTTGGCGCACCTGCGCCATAAGCGCATCCTGTTTCGTGCACACGGCGAGCCGCCGGCCAGCTACGAAGCGGTACAAGAAAACGAAAACACAATCATTGACGCCACTTGCCCTATTGTGACAAGGCTGCAAAAACAAGTGGCACGTTCCTACCGCAGCGGGGAACGCATCTACCTGTATGGAAAAGCCACGCACCCCGAAGTGATTGGCATTGCGGGATACATCAATAACGACTTGGTGGTGTTTAACGAACTGGAAGAATTAGACCTGAAAGCGCTCCCGAAACAGCTTACCCTGTACAGCCAGACGACCCAGTCGATTGACCGGTTCCAATGCATTGTGGACACGTTGCTGCAGGCAGGGGTGGAGGTGAAAGTGAAGAACACCATTTGCCGTTCGGTGACGCACCGCCGGCGAGCCTTGCAGGAATTTTGCAGCCGGTTTGACAAGGTGGTGTTTGTAGCGGGGTTAAATTCTTCGAATGGAAAATTTTTATATCAGGTTTGTAAAGACAGCAACCCCGGAACTTATTTTATCAGTAACGCGGGGGAAATACAGCCCGAATGGTTTTTGCCGGGCAACCGGGTGGGGATTAGCGGCGCTACGTCAACCCCTTTGTGGCTGCTGGCTGAGGTGAAGAATACGTTGGAAAATTTATAACTTTGGAAAATTATTGTGAAAACTTCTTTTGTACTTGTGTTTGCTGTTATTTTAAGCGTTTATTTGCTGATTAACGTATATGTTTTTATGCGGGGTTGGCAAGCGCTTGAAGTAGCGTCGCGTTATCGGTGGATTTATGCCACCGTAGTGCCGTTATTGGTTTTTTCGTTTATTGGAGCGCAGTTTTTAAAACGTTCGTTCGACAGTTCCGTCATTGACTTTTTTTGGCTGCTCGGGTCGCTTTGGCTTGCGGCGTTGTTGTATTTGTTTGTGTCGGTAGTTTTGATAGATGTGGTGCGCATTATATTGCGGGGATTTGGAGAAAAACCGGCGGCGCTGTATGCCCATTACGGGATGGTAAAATTTTCCCTTTTTTGCTTTCTGTCACTTGGCACGGTGGCCTTGGTGTCGGTGGGTTATTACAATGCCACGCGTCCCGAAGTGCGCACGGTGGATATTGAAATTAATAAGCGGGCGACAGGGCGCAGCAACCTGAATATTGTAGTGGCCAGCGACCTGCACTTGGGATGCATCAACGGGCGTAGCGCCTTGCAGCGCTGGGTAAGCACGATAAATGATTTGCAGCCCGACATTGTGCTGTTTCCGGGTGATGTGTTCGATGACAACCCGGCTACGGTGATGCGCAAAAAGCTCGGTGATATTTTGGCGGAAATAAAAGCGCCGCTTGGGGTATATTTTGCGCCGGGCAACCATGAAAGTTACGGCAATCTCCCGCGTGCGGTGGAGTATTTGAAGGCGCACCACGTGCAGGTGTTGCTCGATGAAGCAGTGTTGGTTGACAGCAGTTTTTATGTGGTGGGGCGGTTAGACCGCAGTAACGGAATCCGAAAATCACTGCAAGATTTGCTGGCAATGACTTCAGGCCATGAAAAGCCAGTGTTTTCGTTAGACCACCAGCCCGTGAAGCTGGGAGAAGCAGCGGCGGCAGGCATTAATTTGCAGGTGTCGGGGCATACGCATCGCGGGCAGTTGTGGCCGTTCAGCCTGCTTACTAAACATATTTATGAGTTAGATTGGGGGTATCTTCAAAAAGAGAATACGCATTTTTATGTGTCGCAGGGCGCGGGCACGTGGGGCCCGCCGGTGCGCATCGGCACCCGCTCAGAAATTGTGCAGCTAAGGGTGCGGTTTACTCCATAATATCAGGCAACTTATACGATATTCCATTTTTTTTACTGTTAACTAACCTTTTGGTTACAAACCATTTGGTTACATATCTTCGCTTAAAACTTCACTGTCGGCGTGAACGCTGCGTTTTGCCCGCCATTAAATTTCTCGATTCCAGACCGCAAAAAGTGCAAAAACTCTTCCACACTGCTTTCGGCTATCGGCGCGGTGAGCACAGCCTCATCGTGCCCGATAAGCACATAGTAAGGTTGCGCCGACACACCGTAACGGCTCATTTGAATGTCGCGCAATTTACGCCCCAACGTTTTCTTCACTTTTCCGTCAATGGTGGAAGTAACCCATTCGCTTTCGGGAAGCTCGGTTTTATCATCCACGTAGAGCGACGCTATAACCACTTTGTTGCGCAATAATTCCAACACCTGTTCATTGCTCC
>JAITQQ010000049.1 GCA_031288855.1 Prevotellaceae bacterium | reverse complement strand
CCGTCTGGGTCTTTGCCGCGGAATTTACGGTACAGTTCCATCGGGTCTTCGCTGCCGCCGCGCTCCAGTATATTTTTCCGGAAGGACTGCGCTGTCTTTTGGTCAAACACATCGCCGGTTTCGAGGAAAGCCTGGAAAGCGTCGGCGTCGAGCACCTCAGCCCAAATGTAGCTGTAGTAACCCGCCGCATAGCCGCCGCCGAAAATATGTGTAAAGTAAGTGCTGCGGTAGCGGGGAATGATGGCATACGTCAAATTTATTTTATCCATAGCCGCTTTTTCAAACGCTTCCACGTCTTGCAATTCGGCGGTTTGCAGGGTGTACCAATCCATGTCGAGAATGGCGGCAGCCAAAAATTCGCAGGTGGTAAATCCTTGATTGAACTTTTTCGATTTTTGTATTTTGTCAATCAGCGCATCGGGAATGGTTTCGCCGGTGGCGTAGTGCTTGGCATAAAGCTTTAACACTTCGGGGTGCATCGCCCAATTTTCGTTGATTTGCGAAGGCAGTTCCACAAAATCGCGAAGCACGTTAGTGCCCGAAATAGATTGGTATCTGCATTTCGACAGCAAGCCGTGAATGGCATGCCCCAACTCATGGAACAGGGTTTCCACTTCGTCGATAGTCAGTAATGAGGGTACATCGCCCGCCGGTTTTGTGAAGTTGCATACATTCACAATCACAGGGCGCACGTCGCCGTATTGTTCGCGGATGTTGTTCATCCATGCGCCGGCACGCTTACTGGCACGCGGGAAGTAGTCGGTATAGTATATGCCGAGTTCGCTGCCGTCGGCATCCTTTACCAAATAGGCGGTGGCTTCGGGATTGAATTTCGGCAGGTTTACTTCCTCAAAGGTGATACCATACAATTTATTGGCCACCATGAAAGCGCCGTCGCGTACGTTTTCGAGTTTGAAGTAGGGGCGGATTTGCTCTTCATCGAGGTCAAATTTTTCTTTCCGTAATTTTTCGGTGTAATACCACCAGTCCCATGCTTCCACGCGTTCCTTTTGCCCCGATGCTTGGGCTATTTTCTGCAATTCGGACAATTCTTTGGCTACTACTTTTTGGGTAGGCTCCCACAATTTTTTCAGAAAAGCGTTTACCGTTTCGGAATTTTTAGCCATCCGGTTTTCCAGTGCAAAGGAAGCATAATCGGCGTAGCCGAGCAACTTTGCTTTTTGGTATTCCAAAGAAGCGATTTTTTGAACAGTCGCTTTGTTGCTGTAAGCATTGTCGTTATTGCCTTTGTGGGCATATCCCTTCAACATTTTTTCACGCAATTCGCGCTTGTCGGCATACTGCAGCAGGGGAATACGGCTGGGTGCGTGGAGGGTGAATACCCATTTGCCTTCCAAGCCTCTGGCTTTGGCTTCTTCGGCGGCAGCCTGCACTACGCCGGTTGGAAGGCCTGACAAGCCGGCTTCCTGTTCCACTACAATCTGAAAGGCGTTGTTGTCTTCCAATACATTTTGTCCGTATTGAACGCCTAACAGCGACAGCTCCTCGTTAATTTTCCGCAGTTCCGCTTTGTCCGCATCATTCAGGTTTGCGCCGTGGCGGGTAAATGTTTTGTAAGTCTTCTCCAACAAACTCGTTGCCTCTGCATCCAAGTTGAGCCCGCCCTTTTGTTCGTACACCGCCTTTACCCGGGCAAACAATTTTTCGTTCAAATAAATATCATCCGAACTTTTCGACAGCTTCGGCGAAATTTCCTGTGCAATGGCTTGCCGTTCGGCGTCGGAGTCGGATTCCAACACGTTGAAAAATACGCCTGTCACTTTACTTAAAAGTGTGCCGGTGTTATCCATCGCCACGATAGTGTTTTCAAACGTAGGCGCTTCGGCGTTTTCCGTGATTTTTTGAATGTCGGCCTGCAACTGTGCAATACCTTTTTCAAAAGCGGGACGAAAGTGTTCATTTTTTATTTCATCAAAAGGAGGCACGCCGTAAGGCGTTTTCCAATCTACAAAAAACGGATTGTGGTCCGTGCATGACATTAAAATCCCACCCATGAAAAGAAATGTTAAAAGTGTTTTCATAATTGACAAAAAATTTAGCATTAGCATACCGTAAAGGTACGCATTTATTTTCAGTCCGTGAAATTTTTTATAGATTATCTTCGAGCCAGGCGGGTAAAGTCAGCGAAAACATTAGTGCTATGGCGGCCAAGCCACACAGCATGAGCGCAAGCGGATTTGGTGAAGCTATTGATTTCAGCAGGGTGTCAAAAGATATTTGCCAACCGCCCAACAGCAACACCACACACACGCCCAACAGCGAGCAGCACGGCAGTATGAGCGCAACAATTGATTTTTTCGCAACGGTTTTCCGCGCTTGCGGATAATATTTGAGTTGCTCCGTAAGTTTTTCGGTGAAACCGTTATCCTCAATGTGCTGTTTATGCGCCTGCATAAAACGTGCGATGTTATCCTTTTTCATATCCCAATTGCTCCAAGTATGTTTTTAAATGCTCCTTAGCCCGCCGCAGGTGCGACTTTACCGTGTTTACGGAGAGGCCTGTAATAACGCCAATCTCTTTCAAAGATTTTTCTTCCATGTAGAAAAGCAGCACAACCTCCCGCTCTTTATTGTTAAGTTTTTCCAACGCCAAATATAGTGTTTTATCTGTTTCGTTGCAAACCGGATCTTCATGAAATAATTTGTAGGCATATTTTTCGACAGGGTCTGCCTGTTGGTTTTTTGTGTTTTTTATGTGGTCATAAAAACAATTGTAGGCAATGCGGAACAACCATGTTGACATCTTTGAACGGCCTTTGAAACCCGGAAGGTTTATGTATGCCTTAATAAAAGCATCTTGTGCCAGGTCGTCGGCCAGTGCACGATTACCCGCACAAAGATTGAGCAGAAACCTCCGCAAAGGCTCCTGCTGCTGCGCCACAAACCGTTCAAAGGCGTTATTCTCCAATTATTCTGTTTTTTTTCGCGTCAATGCATACACAATCAGCAGCCCGATGCCGGGAAATAACAGCAAGGCTGCGAAGGAAGCCCACCTCAAGTCGGTTACCAATAATACTGAGCCGAACACAGCCGGTCCCAAACTCACCAGCGTAATTCCCCACGCCAATAGCCGGTTGGTGTTCTGCCTCTTTTGTTTAACCGGCCCTATCAGCAATGCCGGGTCGATTTCTTTTCCGAGCTCAAGCGCTTTTCCGATGAGTTGATTTTTTGCCAGCTCTTTTTTCAGTCGCGTCCAATAAACAATCCATATAATAAGAATAGGGGTTGCAAATACGAAAGCCGGGATTAAAATACTTTCCATAATGTTAATTTTTAAAGTGAATATTTTTATTGTCGCAAATTAGACTTGAAAGATAGGCAAAAAGTTGCAGTTGTATCAAAAAAATGACGATAAAGTGAAAATTAACATAATTTCAGTTCGGGATGTCCTGTTTGGCATGATTTTTGTTGGAGCTTTAAGTAAGAAGAACTAATTAAATTGTATTATGAACAAAAAAATTATTGTTTTGTTTACTGCTGTATTGGCGGTAGGCATTGGTGCGTCCTGTTGTCAGGAATCACTTGAAATTGTTATTGAAGACCCGGCCTTTGAAACATACTGCCTGTCCCATTTTGACGAAAATGGCAACGGACAAATTCAGAAAAACGAGGTGGAATCTGTTAAATCGCTAAATATTAGTGGTCTTAATATTCAATCTTTAAAAGGGTTGGAGGAATTTTTGTCATTAGAAAATTTGGATTGCAGCAACAATCAATTGGTGCGGCTCTATCTTTCTAAAAACAAGGAATTAAAAACGGTCTGTTGTGCGTACAACGACTTGCCGGTATTAGACGTGTCCCACAATGTGAATTTGCGTGTGTTGGATTGTTCCCACAATAATATTACCCTGCTCGACCTGTCGAGATGTGAAAAGTTAGAAGGGTTGAAGAGTGTGAATAATCCGTTAATAACTATTTATGTATGGCCGAAATTTGACGCGGCGGAAGGCCGCCGATGGCGTGTTCCGGAACATGCCATCTTCCGAAGTCTATAATATTTTGACTGTTTGCCTATTCCTTACTGCGCATCCGGTAATTTCCGGGTGTGTGGTTTTTTTATTTGAAATAATTCATCTACCTTTGGGGGCAAATGATTCAACGGTTTTTTAGTTATAAAGGCGTCTTTGATTTGGAAAGCGGCGGCTCATTGCCGGGGGTTGACGTATGTTATTATACCAGTAGCGCGAACCCGGAAGGTAAAAAGGCTGTGTGGATTTGTCATGCCCTTACGGCAAATGCCAATCCCGAAGAGTGGTGGCCGGATTTGGTGGGGCCGGGAAAATATTTCGATACGGAAAAATATTTTGTCGTTTGTGCCAACATTCTTACTTCGTGTTACGGAAGCACAGGCCCGCAAAGTATTAATCCCGCTACCGGAAAGCCCTACTTGCTGCAATTCCCCTTGGTGTCAATCCGGGATATGGTGAAAGCGCATGAATTGTTGCGCCATCATCTCGGCATTGCACATATCGACTTGCTGATAGGCGGCTCAAGCGGCGGGTTTCAGGCGGTAGAATGGGCCATATCAAATCCTTCGGTAGTAAAAAACCTGTGCCTGATTTGCTGCAATGCGCGAATCAGCGCATGGGGCACGGCATTCAACGAGTCGCAACGCATGGCGCTGCAAGCCGACGAAAGCTTTACGGCGCAAGCCGATGTTGCCGGCGGAAAAAAAGGGTTGGAGTGTGCGCGTTCCATCGCGTTGCTCACATACCGTTCCTACGAAGGCTACGCAAAAACACAATCGGAGGAAGACGAAAATTGTATGCTGGCAAAAAAAGCATGCAGCTATCAACAATATCAGGGAAAGAAGCTGTCAAACCGCTTCAATGCGTATGCGTATTATTATTTGACACTGGGGCTCGACACACACAATGTAGGGCGCGGGCGTGGCGGCGTGGAAAAAGCGCTGTCGGGAATTACCGCCAACACCTTGTGTATCGCCATTGACAGCGATGTGCTTTTCCCGGTGTGCGAACTGAAAACGATGGCCACGCATATCCCGAATGCCGCGCTCGAAGTCATATCATCGGATTTCGGGCATGACGGTTTTTTGTTGGAACACAAACAAATCAGCAGGCGGTTGTCTTCAATGAACAATGAACAATGAATAACTTTTAACTCATAACTCAGATGCAGGTATTAAAATTCGGCGGCTCATCGGTTGCCAATGCGGAGAATATAAATAAGGTGCTGAACATTGTGAAGGAAGCGCTTTATCGCGATAAAACGATAGTTGTGGCTTCGGCAATAGGCGGCTGCACCGACGCATTGGTACACATCGGCAAATTGGCCGAAAGCGGAAACAAGGATTACGAACTGTTGTTGAATGAACTCGGAAAGCGACATTTTGATTTGATTAACGAGCTCATTGCGCCCGATTTCAGGGAAGGACTCACCCGGAAAATCACCGTGTTGTTTGAAGAACTTAAAGGTATATGCAACGGTATATTTCTTATTAAGGAAATCAGCCATGCTACTATGGACCTTATTATGAGTTTCGGCGAATTGTTTTCGACGGCGATTATTGCCGAAAAATTTTCGTCGACCGGCATTCCGTGCAAATGGATAGACGCGCGGGAAATGATTAAAACCGAATACCGGCAAGGGCAGAATATTGTGGAGCGGGAAGAAACCGATAAGCGTATCAAAAAACAATTGTCGGGCAACAACTGCAAATTATATATCGTTCCGGGATTTATTTCTTCCGATGGGCAAAACCGCACCACCACGTTGGGGCGCGGCGGGTCGGACTACACCGCTTCGCTCATTGCCGTGTGCATGGAAGCGCGAACGCTTGAAATATGGACTGACGTAAACGGCATGATGACCGCCGACCCGCGCATTGTGAACGATGCGCAAACCATTGATCATATTTCATACAAAGAAGCGTTGGAACTGTCGCATTTCGGCGCCAAAGTTATTTATCCGCCCACCATACAGCCGGTGGTGGACAAGGGCATTCCCATTCTTGTGAAAAACACGTTTGCCCCCGAAAATCCGGGCACGCTGATAGAACAAAACCCGCCCGAAGGCCGGAACAAAATCAAAGGCATTTCGGGCAGCGGGCGCATTGCCATTCTTTCTATGGAAGGCAGCGGAATGGTAGGTATTCCGGGCTATTCGAGCCGCCTGTTCGACGTGCTCACGAAAAATGAAATCAATATCATCCTCATTACGCAAGCGTCGTCGGTGCACACCATGTTGGTGGCCATTGACGAAAACGACGCCGACAAGGCCAAGCGGGCGGTAGATGAATTGTTCGCCTACGAAATATCGCTTAAAAAAATCGAGCCGCTGAAAGTCGAAAAGGGATTTTCAATCATCAGCTTGGTGGGCGATGACATGAAAAACCAGTCGGGCGCCGGCGGGCGTATGTTTGAAGCCATAGGCAACAAGGGTATAAACATCAGGGCAATTGCACAAGGCTCGTCGGAGAAGAACGTGTCGGCGGTGGTGCTCACCGAAGATTTTAACCAGGCGGTGCGGGCCATACACGATGAGTTTTTTACGGCGTCAAAAAAACAGATTAGTTTATTCATTTCCGGCTATGGAAATGTGGGCAAAAGCCTTGTGGAAATGATTGAAGAACGCAAGGAAACACTGCTGAAAAATATCGGGGTTGACATTCATATTATCGGCATTTGCAACAGCACAAAAATGCTGTTCGACACGAAAGGGCTAACCCTCGAAGCCATCAACGCTACGCTCACAAAGGGTGGAAGCCCCACTTACAAGTCGTTGGACTTTATCGAAAAAATAGCTTCGCTTTCGCATCAAAACCGGTTGTTTGTGGATTGCACTTCCGACCTGCAAATATCGGCGCTTTACCAACAAATCCTGTCGGAAAAAATCGGTATCGTTACGTGCAATAAAATTGCCAATTCGCTCGACATTGAATATTACAAAGGCGTACACGCCACCGCCAAGAAAGAGGGCGTTCCTTTCCGCTATGAGGCCAATGTGGGCGCTGCATTGCCCATTATTTCCACCATACGGCAAATGCTGAACAGCGGCGATAAAATCAACAAAATTGAAGCCACTTTGTCGGGCTCGCTGAATTATCTTTTCAATACTTACAACGGCACGGAAACGTTTGCATCCATCATTAAATTTGAACAGCGCGAAGGATACACCGAGCCCGACCCGAGAACCGACCTGAAAGGCCTCGACCTGCTGCGCAAGGCGCTAATACTGGGGCGCGAAATAGGGATGGAAGTGAACATTACCGATATTGAAACGGCCGGGTTTCTCCCCGAAGAATGTTTGGCCGGCTCGGTAGATGATTTCTACAAAAGCGTGGAAAAGAACGAAAATTATTTCAAGAAATTGTACGACAAAGCCGCGCAGGAAGGGAAAAAATTGGCGTATTGCATAGAAATAGAAAACCAATCCATCAAGGCGGGGCTTCGTTCGTTTGACAACACGCATCCCTTTGCATCATCAAAAGGGTGCGACAATGTGATTATCCTTTACAGTGATTTTTACCCTAACGGCATGCGGATACAAGGCGCCGGCGCCGGCATGAAACAAACCGCTTCCGGGTTGTTGAACGATATATTGCTGTAAATTATTTTTTCACCCACACGTTGGCGATTTTCCCGAATACCAATTTGTGGTAATCATGCGCTTCTTCATAGGCTTCCGTGATAAACGAGCGGCCGTCGGCGGTGTAAAAGTCATCGGGGTTCACGGTGGTGATTTCCGTCAATTCACATTCTATAATCAATTTTGCTTCCTTGTAGGCGATACTCCCTTCGGGCGTTTCCACCGGCGTGAGCGTGTGTTGCTTCATCTTGTCGCTGCTGCGCCCTGAAGCGCTGCCGAACAACATCACCTGGTCTTTATACTGCTCATCGAAATAACACATGGTATAAAGGTTTTCTTTCCTGATAAACTCCAGCGTGTAGCGGCTTGCCCGTAGTATGCACCACGTGGTAGGCTCGTTGAACAGGATGCCCCATCCGCCCCAGCTTGCGGTCATCGAGTTGTAATTTATTTCCGTGCCGGCTGTGATTACCGTAAAGTCTTGCCCAACTAATTTGAACACATTATCGGTCATCTCGGCAGGAGCGAGCGGTTGGAACAAGTCAAGGAATGGTTTGGTTTTCATATCTTCTGTTTTTGGTGAGGAGGTGTTACAGGCCGCCATCAGGCCGGCGCATGCCATCATGCATAATATTTTTTTCATAGTATCGAAGAGTTTGTTATTACAATTTTATTGCTAATTCCAATTTTCCACCAAGCCCAACTTCAACAATACGTTGAAGCGTAGAAAGCCTCGCTTCTTTAATATTATTCTCTACTTTTGAAATATACCCCTTATTTGTTCCTATTCTCTCTGCTAACTGTTTTTGAGTTAGTCCTTTTTCAAGTCGAGATTGTTGAAGTAATACGCCAAGTTTAAATTCTTCGTATCCTTTTTCAAGCTTTTCGCGCTTGGAAGTACCTCGTTTACCATATTGTTCCTCTATGAATTGGTCTAATGGTTTTACATTTTTATTTTCCATCTTTTTCTCTTTTTTCTTGTTCGTATTCTTTCTTTATCCTGAGTGCAATTTCTATCTCCATTTTGGGCGTTTTTTGCGATTTTTTATGAAACCCATTTTCAATAACTATCAAATTTCCGGCATCAAAAAAACAAAAAATCCGATAAATATCACTTCCGCTTTGCACTCTGATTTCATATAATCCATTTGTCCCTTCAATGTGTTTCAAGTATTCTGATGGCACTATTTGAAGGGTTTCTATTATTCTGAATGTCCAAATAATTTTTTCTTTTACCTTGTTTCTTTGTTTATTATAGAAATTGATAAAATATTCCTTGTACAAAAGGACATGCCTTATTTTTTGCTCCTTTGCCATATATTTTGTGACAAAGATAATAAAAGTTATCCAAAAGTGCAACTTTTTTTTGCAATTTTGGAGAATGCTTGTCCCGTTAGGGACAGTACGTCGGTAGAAAATAATGGTTGTCCCGCCGCCATCACCGTCCCGTATGGGACGGAATGTGGTGGTTATTCAACCGGTTTGAAAATATATTGTTCGTTATATTCAATGCCGAAATTTTTCAAAAATCCCCTATATTCCGTAACCATATCCCTCTTTTTATGGTGTTCCGGTTGGTTGGCAATGTATTTTATCACATTGCCTAATTGTGATTTGGAATACGAGAATGCACCGTAACCTTCTTGCCACGAAAAACGCCCCCTCACAAAATGCCGTTTGTTTATCCATTCGGAAGATTCACCCTTGACGGCTTTCATCAAATTAGACAACGATTCTACCGGACGCATTCCGAACAAAATGTGTATATGGTCTGGCATTCCGCCGATTTGGAGCATTTTGTGGCCATGGTTTTGCAGAATACCGGTGATGTATTTATACAATTCTTCCCGCCATGATTCCGTTATCAACGAAATACGATTTTGTACAGCAAAAACGCCGTGTATGTGAATTTGTGTGTAGGTATTTGCCATTTATTATTGTTTTACATTCCGTCCCATACGGGACGGTGGTGGTGGCTATTTCGTTTTTCTACCAACATGGTGTCCCTGACGGGACAAATGGCGTTGGCTGTTTCGTTTTTCTACCAACATGGTGTCCCTGACGGGACAAATGGCAGTGGATTTTTTAATTACGAATAATTAATCATTAACCATTAATCACTAATCATTAACATGTGTTTACCACGCAAACAACGGCCGTGTAGCCATCATTTGGCGCACTTCTTCGCGTACATGCGCAATTTCCAGTGCGTCGTCAACGTGGCTCAGCACGCGGTCAATGAACTCCGCGATGGGCGTCATGTCGGCTTCTTTCAATCCGCGGGTGGTGACGGCCGGCGTGCCCACCCGGATGCCCGACGTCTGGAACGGCGACCGCGTATCAAACGGCACCATGTTTTTGTTTACCGTAATATCGGCGGTAACCAGCGTCTTTTCGGCTACCTTGCCGGTGAGGTCGGGGAACTTGGGGCGCAGGTCGATTAGCATTAGGTGGTTGTCGGTGCCGCCCGAAAATATCTTGTATCCTTTGGCGATAAATGCCGCTGCCAGGGCGGCCGCGTTCTTCTTCACCTGTTGTTGATACATTTTATATTCGGGTTGCATGGCCTCAAAGAAAGACACTGCTTTGGCGGCAATCACGTGTTCGAGCGGACCGCCTTGTACGCCGGGAAATACGCTGGAGTTGAGCATGGCCGACATCATTTTTATTTCGCCTTTCGGTGTTTTCATCCCCCACGGATTTTCGAAATCTTTTCCCATGAGGATGATGCCGC
The DNA here is from genome assembly GCA_031288855.1 of Prevotellaceae bacterium. The sequence goes on along the minus strand of JAITQQ010000049.1, from coordinate 2,965 downwards.
CGCGCGGCCCGCGCAGGGTTTTGTGGGTGGTGGATGTTACAATGTGTGCGTGGGGCAGGGGAGAGTTCAGCAATCCCGCTGCTATCAATCCCGCCGGGTGCGCCATGTCTATCATCAGCAAAGCGCCCACTTTGTCGGCAATTTGCCGCATGCGGGCATAGTCCCAATCGCGCGAGTAGGCCGAAGCGCCGCCGATAATCAGTTTCGGCCGGTGTTCCATCGCCAACTTCTCCATCATGTCATAATCCACCAAGCCGGTGTCTTCCTTCACGCCGTACGATACGGCCTTGTACCACAACCCCGACAGGTTTACCGGCGAGCCGTGCGAGAGGTGTCCGCCATGCGCCAAATCGAGGCCTAAAAAAGTGTCGCCGGGTTTCAGGCAGGCCATGAATACCGCCATGTTTGCTTGTGCGCCGGAGTGGGGCTGCACGTTGGCATACTGGGCGCCGAATAATTGGCACAGCCGGTCGATGGCCACCTGTTCGCTTTGGTCAACCACTTCGCATCCTCCGTAGTAACGTGCGCCGGGATAACCCTCGGCGTACTTGTTGGTAAGTATCGAGCCCATCGCTTCGAGCACTTGTGCGCTTACGAAATTTTCCGATGCAATAAGTTCGATTCCATGCAATTGTCGTTCTTCTTCCTTCTTAATCAGTTGAAACAATTGGTTGTCGCGTATCATACAATATATATAAGTTTATTTTACAAATATACTATAATATTTTGACTATACAAACCGAAATTGTATCTTTGCCTATATGGAAACAACATTAATTTTTATTCTTATTTTATTGGCGGTTAATATCGCGGTAGTTTTTTTTGTGGTGCGCCGGAAAACGCCGGATGACTCCGCTAACGTGGTGTCGCGCAATCTTTATGACGAGTTGAAAGTGGAATTGCAAAAGAAGGAAGAAGCCTTGATGGCTGCCGCTTCCGAGCTTGCACAAGTGCGCGAACGGAACGCCATTTTATCGAAGGAAGTGGAAAAAATGCAGGATACGTTTCGTGTGGAATTTAAAAATATTGCGAATGAATTGCTGGAAGAAAAAAGCAAGAAGTTTACCGAACTGAACGAGAAAAATATCGGCAATATTTTGCAACCGCTGAAGGAGCGCATCCGGGATTTTGAGAAGAAAGTGGAAGAAACCTACAGTCAGGAAACTCGTGAGAAATCCGCACTGCGCAAGGAATTGGAGCAAATGATGAAACTCAACAAACAAGTGAGCGATGATGCGGTGCGCCTGACCAATGCCCTGAAAGGCGACAGCAAGGTGCAGGGCGACTGGGGCGAGATTCAACTCGAACTGTTGCTCGAAAAAGCAGGGTTGTTGCGCGATGTACACTATCGGAAACAAGAAAATTTTAAAACTGAAGATGGCCGCAATGTGCGCCCCGACTACGTCATTAATCTGCCCGAAGACAAACATTTTGTCATTGACTCGAAAGTGTCGCTCACCGCGTATGAAAATTATTACAGTGCCGAAGAGGAGGCGCAGAAAGCAAAATATTTGCAAGAGCACTTGTCCAGTTTGAATCGCCACATGGCCGATTTGAGCAGCAAGAATTACCAACAGCTTTATGGCATTAACCCGCCCGATTATGTGTTGTTGTTTGTGCCGGTAGAGCCCGCACTGACATTGGCTTTACGCGAAGATAATGCATTATTTGAAAAAGCGTTGGGAAAGAATATCGCTTTGGTATCGCCTTCTACTTTGTTGGCTACTTTGCGCACCATTTCGTTTATCTGGAAGCAGGAAAACCAGAAACGCAACGTGCTTGAAATTGCCAAAGAAGGCGGCGCGCTTTACGACAAGTTTACAGGCTTTGTAGACGACCTTCTCGCAGTGGGAAAGCGGTTGATTGACGCCAAGAAAGAATATGACGGCGCTATGAATAAATTGTGCGACTCGCCGAAGAAAGGCGATACGATTATTGGGCGCGTGCAACGCTTGAAAGAATTGGGCGCCAACGCCACCAAGCAGTTGCCGCAAAATTTGTTAGACAGGATTGAATAGCAAAACAAGTGCAGCATGAGAAGGCGGATTAAAAATATATCCACATATCTTACAATATGTGCGGGTGCTGTAATTCTTATTTTTTTTAATTGCGGGCATACCGTTGAAACAGCATCGTTAAAAAAACAAATCGGGCAAATGTTGATGGTCGGGTTTAGAGGAATGGAGTTGTCGCCGGACAATCACATTGTGTCGGATATTACGCAACTGCACGTGGGGGGCGTTATCTTGTTCGACTACGACATGCCGGGTAAAAAGTACGGCAGAAATATTAAAAGCCCGCAGCAACTGAAAAAATTAAATGCGGATTTGCAAAACTTGTCGGACACGAAACTGCTTATCGCTATTGACCAGGAAGGGGGAAGGGTAAACCGTTTGCGTACGGTGTATGGTTTTCCGTCTACGGCGTCGGCGAAATTTCAAGGCAAAATTAATGTTGCCGACACTACGGCGAAATACGCCGTACAAACGGCTTCCACGTTGGCTCGCTTAGGTTTCAATCTCAATTTTGCACCTTGTGTGGATGTCGATGTGAATCCTTTGTGCCCGGTTATTGGAAAAATGGAACGCAGTTTTTCTGCGAATCCGGAAACCGTGTCGAAGCATGCGGAAATATGGCTGACGGAACAAGCCCGGCAAGGTGTTACAGGCTGCCTCAAGCATTTTCCGGGACATGGCAGTGCAAAAAACGATACGCACGTGGGTGCAGCCGACGTTACCGATACGTGGACTGCTGCGGAGTTAACGCCTTATCGTGATTTGATACGAACAGGAAAAGTGCAAGCCATCATGACGGCGCACGTATTCAATGCGAAACTCGATGCAGCGTATCCGGCAACCATGTCGGAAGCGGTGATTACCGGTTTGCTGCGCCGGCAGTTGGGATTTGAAGGGGTGGTCTTTACCGATGACTTGGCGATGGGCGCTTTGGTTGAGCATTACAGTTT
>JAITQQ010000037.1 GCA_031288855.1 Prevotellaceae bacterium | reverse complement strand
CTCCGGCAGAACATCCCGGAAGTGCTTGATGTGTGCCGCCTGTCATATTATCGCGACGCTGAATATTTACAATACAATCACACGAAGTTTTTCGACCTTACAGGGTGTGCGGTCGATGCTTCGTTTTTCACCCTGTTCGACTTTCCTTTGCTCGAAGGAGACAAACACAATCCGTTCATCGACGACGCGTCTATTATTATTTCGGAAACAAAAGCAAAGGCTTTCTTCGGTGATAAAAATCCCATCGGGGAAATCGTTACTGTAGGCGATACCATGCTCTTCCATGTAACCGGCGTGATAAAGGACGCGCCGCACAACTCCAGCCTGCAATTCGATTACCTCATGCCCTTGAATGCCTTGCAAAAAACGTATGGCGGCAATGGCGGCTATGCCTCTATCCACGACGATTGGGGATGGGTCCGTTGCCGTACTTTTCTTTTGTTGCGCGACGGAGAGGACATCAAAGCACTGGAAGAAAAAATATCCCGGTTAGTAACACAAATAAAAAGAGGGGAAACATGGTTTGGCGAGAAAGACGAGGATAAATACTTTCTGCAACCCTTGTTGAAAGAACATCTATACTACGCCAACGAGCCGGAAGGGATAAAAACCGTGTATCTGTTGTCGCTCGTCATGGCGCTGATTTTGCTTGTGGCGTGCATCAATTATGTAAACCTGATAACAGCCCGCGCCATCAAGCGAAGCAAGGAGATGGCCGTTCGCAAAATCATGGGCGCTACCAAAGCCGCGCTGTTTTTTCAACTGATACGCGAAATGTTAGTGCTGTTGGTAGTGGCATTGACTATTGCTTCATTCCTTATCTATTTCCTGTTGCCTGTGTACAATGAGCTGTCGGGGAAAAACCTGCTGTTCGCGTTTACCAACACTTCCGTGTGGGGAGTATATGCCGTCATGTCGGGCGCGGTAATGGTGTTGGCAGGCCTGTACCCGGCGTTCCTGCTGTCTGCATATCAACCGATGGATGCTTTTAGAAGTACCGCCGCCGGGAAAAAACGTGGCGTATATCTTCGGAAAGCGTTAGTGGCGCTACAGTTTGCCATTTCCTTCGGATTGATTGTTGTTACCATCACGGTGGGCTGGCAAATAAAATTCATGCGCGAAAAAGATTTGGGATACGACAAGGAAAATATATTTACAATGGCGGGGGGAAAAGAAATGGGGATGCATCAGGAGGCCATACGAAATGAATTATTACGCAATGAAAACATACTTGACGTAACCACTGCTGTATTTGGTATGACGGATGCAGCGCTACGTGGAAACTGTTCCTGGCAAGGAAAACCTGACGATTCTTACTTTGAGTTTTATGAGATATTTGTCAAACCGGAATTTTGCGATTTTATGCACATCCCTTTATTGCAGGGCGAGCCTTTGTCGCCGACGGACAAGAAAACCATTTTGCTCAATGAAGAAGCCGTACGCGTAATGGGAATAGACAATCCGGTGGGGCAGTATTTTTACTTGTGGAAGGAAGATAAAGAGCCTTATACCATTAAGGGCGTAGTGAAAAATTTTCATTTTGAGTCGCTCTATGAAAAAATAAAACCTTTACTTATATACGACCATCCCAATACTAATTATTCTGTGTTCTACATTAAAACCACCGGAACAAACACGCAGAGCGCCCTGTCAACTGCCGAAAAAATCTGGAAACAGTACTATCCCGACCGCGAATTTACCTATAGCTTCCTCGACGAAACTTTCGAGCGACTGTATAAAACGGAAATCCGCATGGGATGGTTGTTGATGCTTTTTGCCGTCATTGCCGTGTTCATTTCCGGCATCGGGCTGATTGGGCTTGTCACCTACGCCGCCGAAACGAAAACAAAAGAGATAGGTGTCCGCAAGGTGTTAGGCGCAAGGGTAACAGATATGGTGCTGATGCTGTCGAAGGATTTTTTGGTGTTGTCGGGCATTGGCATTGCAGTGGCGTTGCCGGTAACGTATTATTATTTGCACCGGCTGTTGCAGGAGTATGCGTATCACATTCCGCTCTCGTGGCTGTTGTTTGCCGGCGGCATCGGCGTTCTCCTTGTGCTGACGTTGTTGTCGGTGGGCTTCAAAGCCTACCGCGCCGCCACCGCCAACCCGGTGGATGCCATTCAAACGGAGTGAGGGCATAAAAATATTTTCGTATCTTTGCGGTATGGATGAAACTTGCCATCATAAGCATCAACCCTTATCGGAAGTGTTTGGGTTTCCGGTTAGCAATAACTCGGAAAGAGCGAGCCGTTATTTAAACAACAAGCTTTGCCCATTCAATAATATCGTGTCGAGCTGTACAAAAAACAGCATCGAATCGCCTTTGGGTGTTTGTAGCTTATATCATAAAAGCGAGTCTATCATTATTTGTCCTGTCCGATTTCGGGAAGACTGGAAGATTATGACTGATGCCGCTGCCTTTATTTTCGAGGAAAATGCGGCGTGGACACATTTGGGCGAAGTTAAGCTAAAAGATAAATCCGGAAAATCGGCAGGAAATATTGACTACGTTTTAGCGTCGTACGATGACAAAGGACGGATTTTGGATTTCGGCTCTTTAGAAGTTCAGGCGGTTTATATAACGGGTAATCTCACGGGACCATTTAATGCTTATCTGGAAAATCCAACGCCGGATTTCGAATGGTCGCAAGCCATTAAATATCCAAAACCGGACTATCTTTCTTCGTCGAGAAAAAGATTGCTTCCTCAAATTATTGCAAAAGGTTCGATATTGAAACAGTGGGGCAAAAAACAAGCGGTTGCCCTGCAAACATCATTTTATGAGAATTTGCCGGATCTCCCCGAAGTGCATAAGTCGGAGGCAGATTTTGCATTTTTTCTGTATGATTTGGCGCCGGTCGAGCATGAAAAACGAATGGAGCTGACGTTGAGGAAAACGGTCTATACAAAATTTGATGCCGTATTAAAACAGATTGCCCATTTTGACGCCGGTTCGCTGAACGAATTTACGGCATTGCTGCAAAAGAAGCTGGATGCCAAGCGCACCGGAGCTCCCTTTACAAATGATACTGAAAACATGGTTGTAAAATGAATACTCAGCTAAATTTATTCGGAGAAGCAGCCGCAGGAACAGCAGTCACCAATGTAGCCTCTGTTCCGCAGCGGAGTCCGTTTCGCTATCCGGGAGGGAAAACATGGTTAATTCCTGTTGTTCGTCAGTGGCTGAAGCAGGATCACCATCCGGCACAGGAGCTGATAGAGCCGTTTGCCGGAGGCGGAATAGTAGGCCTTACGGCGGCTTTTGAGAAGCTGGCCGATCGTATTATCATGGTCGAAAAGGACAAAGAAATTGCTGCCGTTTGGGAGGTGATTTTAAACGGACAAAACCAATGGTTAGCCAATAAAATCATCAGCTATCAGCTCACGCTCGACAACGTTATGTCGGAGCTAAACAGGCCCAATAAGGAGCTGCACGATATTGCCTTTTGTACCATTCTTCGCAACCGAATTTTTCATGGTGGCATCCTCGCCAAAGGTTCCGGAATGGTTAAGAATGGAGAGAACGGAAAGGGTATTCACTCACGGTGGTATCCTAAAACGTTGTACGACAGGATTGTTGCTATCGGTAGTGTGAAAGGAAAGATAAAATTCATCACCGGCGATGCGTTTGATATTTTAGAGCAGCATGTGAACAATGAAAAAGCCTGTTTCTTTATTGATCCGCCTTACACCGTCGCCGGAAAACGACTTTATACGCATTTCGAGATTGATCACGAAAACCTGTTTGCCTTAACCGCAAAGCTGAAAGGCAAATTCATGCTCACGTATGACGATACGCCGGAAATACGGATGCTTGCCGATAAATACCGGCTACATTATAAAGCTGTACCCATGAAGACCACCCATCATTTAAAAAAAACAGAGCTGATCATTTCCGATAATTTTTCGTGGTTTCACTAATCGCTACCCTACGCGCAAAGGTTAGCCATTCAATCCCAATAAGTTGTTTTTGCAAAATCAAAAGTTTTTTTATTAATTAAACACCCGTCGTCAACGGTTTGATTTTGTCGATGATGTCGTAGGCAGCGTCAAAGCCTGCGGTTATAACGTTGACATTTAAATTGCCGTCGTAGTAGCCGTCTAAATGCA
>JAITQQ010000121.1 GCA_031288855.1 Prevotellaceae bacterium | reverse complement strand
ATATTATAACTTAACGTATAGGTCACAGAAGGCACGACACTGAACAGATAGGTCATTTGTGCATATTGGCTGTTGGTGTCGGAATCCGTTCTAAAATTAATAGTCCATGGATTTTTGCGGCCATAGAGGTTGTAAATGGAAAAGTTCAATGCATGTCGCCATTTCTTATTCGGCGACAACTTTCCGAGTTGCCAGTCAACCGACACGTCCATGCGGTGATAATCGGGAAAACGGTAGGTGTTCCGGGCGGTATAGACCGGAATATAATCGTAGCCGAAAAGATAACGGGCTTCGGGAAAAGTAACAGGCTGTCCGGTACTGTACACCCAATTGGCCGATGCGGTAAGCCGTTCGCTAAAGGCGTAAGAAAGCACGATATTGATGGTATTCGGGCGGTCATACGGAGCCGAATAATCCTTTCCGCCGTTAATTTCAGGAACATTCCTGAATGCACGAGAGTATGTATAACTGAGCCATCCGGTGAGGCTACCGGTGTTTTTCCGAAGCATAAATTCAAATCCATAGTTCATGCCGGAGCCCATCCTGATTTCTGTTTCTATAATGCTATTCATCACCACGTGCGGATGGTCTTTAAAGTCGATCACATGACGCAGCGTTTTGTAATAAGTTTCAAAAGAAACTTCAAAACGATTATCCCACAAATTGGCAAACACGCCGGCCGCCAACTGGTGCGCCGTTTCGGGCTTAATGGTATGGTTTGAGGGCAACCATATCTCAAGCGGCGAGCCGGATGTAGAGGTAGAAAGCAAATGTATAAATTGCATGGTTCGCGAATACGAGGCTTTTACCGACACCGCATCGTTAAACACGTAAGTCAAGCCCACACGCGGCTCAAGCCCCCAATAATGGTTGTAAAATTTTCCGGAAGGGATACGCAGGGAATCGATTAATGCATAATTGTTGTCCACCAGATACTCGGTTGTAGGCCCGATATTGTCGAAGCGCGTAGCCCGCAAGCCGTATTTCAAAGTCAGCCGTTCAAAAAGCGTATGTTGTCCGGAAAAATAAACTGCATTTTCCCACGCATATTTTCTGGCAATATTAATGGGATATTGACTGTCGGCGTCCGTAATAGCGTAAGCATTCCCCGGCCTGAACCATTTATAGTCGGTAGCCCAACCAAAACGAAAGGAATTATTTCCGGAAAGACAAACCACATCAGCCCGCCCGCCCATGCTGTAAATGCCGGCTTTCCATTCGGCCACAAGCGACGGAGAGTCGGCATACATAAAGTAATCATAGCCGCTGCCTAACCATTCGGCTTGCAGGTAAACATTCTCGGAAAACAAATGCTTCCATTGCAGGGTGCCTGCCATATTCCCAAAGCTAATCCCCATCTCGCCGCCGCCATATTTGTCGCGCCCATAATAGCCGGTAAACGACATGAAATTTTTATGGTCTATCCGGCTTTGCACTTTAAGATTTAAATCATAGAAGTAAAGCGACACGCCATGTACGGATTCATCAGGGGACAAGGGCAGGAAAAGATCGGCATACGTGCGCCGGCCCGTAAGCAGAAAAGTAGCGCGGCCGGACTCCAACGGCCCTTGCAGGGTAATGCGGCTGGCGATAAGGCCAATGCCGGCATTCATACCAAATTCATCGGCGCCGTTTTTGCTTTGCACCTCCAACAACGAGGAAAGGCGCCCCCCATACGCCGCAGGGATATCGCCCTTGTACAAGGTAAGCCCGCTCACCGCTTCATTATTAAATGTAGAAAAAAATCCCATGAGGTGAGAAGCGTTATATATAACCGCATCATCGAAAAGAATAAGATTTTGGCCGGGGCTGCCGCCGCGCACACTAAAGCCCGACGAGCCTTCACTGGTAGCCTGCACGCCCGGCAACATTTGAATGACTTTAATAAGATCCACCTCGCCGAATAAAGCCGGCACGAGCTTAATCTGTTTTACAGCCAACTTTTCCACGCTCATCTCAGGACGCGCCACATTAGTATTGGTTCTTTCCGAAGAAATAATTACCTCTTCAAGCAACACCGGGTTCTTTGAGAGGGTATCAATTTGTGGGCAGGCATACCCTTTATAGCTGCACACTGCGGCAAACAGTACTAATAAAAATATGAAGTTACGCGGATTCATACATAAAAAAAAGGAGGGAAAACACTATTTCCCTCCTCCTTCCAAGAGTAAAAGCACGCCTTATTTAACCATAGCGTTTAATTCTGCACCCGGTTTAAAACGTACAACTTTCTTTGCAGGAATCTTCAAGGTAGCGCCGGTACGAGGGTTACGGCCGGTACGTGCACCACGTTTTGCCACAGAGAAAGAACCGAATCCTATAAGGGCAAGACGGTCGCCTTTCTTTAAGCTGGCTGCAGTAACACCAATGAAAGCATCTAATGCTTTTTTGGCATCTACTTTGGTTAATTGTGCTTTCGCAGCAATAGCGTCAATTAATTGAGCTTTGTTCATAATTTTTAATGTTTAAAAGGTTAATGAATTATTTATGTCACTTTAAAATTGTAATGCAAATATAGTGGTTTCTCTTTATGTGTCAAACTTTTCGACAAAAAATTTTACGATAAAATGAACAACTTTGGGGTAACAAAATGGGTAAATTACGCATTTTGAGCTAAAAATGAAATTTTAAAATATTAATAATCAATAAATTATGAAAATAATCGAGCAATTAAGTTATCAACAATTTTTCTGAAAAAAAGTTAATATTTTTTTTTGAAAATCTTATAAAAACGACCGTATTAGCGCCTTTATATCCCTATTTTGCTGCTCTCCCGACTGCATATTTTTGAGGGAAACGGCATTTTTTTGCATTTCTTCAGCCCCAATAATGGCAACATAAGGGATATTTCGCTTGTTGGCAAACTCCATTTGCTTTTTTAATTTAGCCTGGTCGGGGTACATTTCGGCTGTAATGCCGGCGGCGCGCACTTCCTTCAAGCAAGCCAACGCCCTTAGCGATTCCTGTTCGCCAAGGTTTAGAAACAATATCTTTGTCGTTTCGGTGGCCGCTTCCGGAAATTTATTCAAGGCCGTTAAGACATCAAAAATCCGGTCGGCGCCGAACGAAATACCCACTCCCGACAAGCCTTTCAGCCCGAAAATACCGGTAAGGTCGTCGTAACGGCCGCCGCCCACTATACTTCCAATGACCACATCATTGGCTTTTACCTCGAAAATAGCGCCGGTGTAGTAATTAAGGCCCCTGGCCAGTGAAAGGTCGATTTCCACAGTCTGCATAAGCGGAAAAGATTGCAGTATCGAGAAAATAGCCCGCAACTCTGCTATTCCCTGCATGCCTGTTGCCGACGCGGATAAAATAGCGGTTAATGCATCGAGTTTTTCAGCCGTATTCCCACTCAATAATAAGACCGGAAGAAGTTTTTGTATGGCCGCTTCGGTAATATTTTTTGCGCGTAATTCGTCAATAACCGCATCCCGGCCTATTTTATCTATCTTATCAATTGCCACCGTGATGTCGGTTAACTTATCGGCTGCGCCCATGATCTCGGCAATGCCGCCCAATACCTTGCGGTTATTGATTTTGATGGTTACGCCAATGCCGAAACGGGTAAACACCTCGTCTATCATTTGCACCAGCTCCACCTCATTGAGTAAGGAAGGGCTGCCTATGACGTCGGCATCACATTGGTAAAATTCGCGGTAACGCCCTTTTTGCGGCCGGTCGGCACGCCATACGGGTTGTATCTGATAGCGCTTGAACGGAAAAGTGATATCATTTTGATGTTGCACCACATACCGCGCAAACGGCACGGTGAGGTCGTAGCGCAAGCCTTTTTCACACACCTTAGCCGCCAAAGCGTTGGAATTTTCAAGTTCCGGCGCGACAATGCCGGCAAAAGCATCACCCGAATTCAATATTTTAAAAAGCAATTTATCTCCCTCTTCGCCATATTTTCCAAGGAGTGTAGAAAGATTTTCGAGGGCAGGCGTTTCAATAGGCGCATAGCCGTGTAATTTGAACACAGCCCTGATGGTGTCGAAAATATAATTGCGCCGCGCCATTTCATCGGGCGAAAAATCACGTGTGCCTTTCGGAATACTTGGTTTTGCCATGATTGTTATTATCTAAAAAGATGCACCGAGCCTTTATA
>JAITQQ010000073.1 GCA_031288855.1 Prevotellaceae bacterium | reverse complement strand
TCGCGCTCGGTCAAAGTCGATAACGCGCGGTCTATCTCGCGGGAAAGGGACTCGTTGATTAATCCCCTGTCGGCATTGGGTGAGTCGTTATTCACCAGTACATCAAGCAAACTGTTGTCTTCGCCGTCAACAAAAGGCGCATCAACCGACACGTGGCGGCCTGAAACACGCAAGGTGTCGGAAATTTTTTCACGTGGAATTTCAAGAACAGCCGCCAACTCTTCAGGCGACGGGGCGCGTTCATGCTCCTGTTCAAATTTAGCCAGCGCTTTATTGATTTTATTCAGTGAGCCCACTTGGTTGAGGGGCAAACGCACAATGCGCGACTGCTCGGCCAACGCTTGCAAAATAGATTGGCGAATCCACCACACGGCATAAGAAATAAATTTAAATCCACGTGTTTCATCAAATTTTTCCGCAGCTTTGATTAACCCTAAATTTCCCTCATTAATCAAGTCCGGCAGGCTGAGCCCCTGGTTCTGGTATTGTTTTGCCACCGATACCACAAACCTCAGATTGGCGCGCGTAAGTTTTTCCAGAGCCTCTTGGTCGCCCCGTTTAATACGTTGGGCTAACTCCACTTCTTCCTCTACGGAAATTAATTCTTCACGGCCAATTTCTTGCAAATATTTATCAAGCGAAGCGCTTTCACGGTTCGTAATCGATTTTGTGATTTTAAGTTGTCTCATAATTGGAGATTATATAAGCCTGCAAAAGTATATAAAAATTATCAAATATAAAAATAATTTACTATTTTGCCTTTTCACCGTGGAGCGTATTCACGGATTGAACGCCGACAAGCCGGTCGTACCGGTCACGGGAAGAGCGGTAATACACCAACACGGTATAATAATTTTCGGTTTCGGCAAAACATCCTTCAATGGCGTTCCAATCGGGCAATTTGTTGCGGGGAACCAGCACGTAGCGGTAATTATAAAAGGCCTGTTTCAAAGGCACATTCAATTCATAAGCGCCCGCTTCCGCATTGTAAGTCATTGCAAACTCGGGGCGCAAGGCGAAATTCGACAACTGGCCGAAAACATAAACGCCGGCATCCTGAAATTCTTCGGAATCCAACGTGAAGCCGGTCATCACATATTCGGACTCGATATGGCGGTTATCCCTCCTATTGGCTTCCACCCGGTATTTTCCATTGAGGTCATTAAAGAAAGTATAGTGTTGATGCTCACGCGGCGTGTCCACATTCAGCAAGGCATAAGGCACGCCCAAGTTGTCGTAACGCACTTGCTGCACGCCCTGTGCCCCGAAATCCAACGTGCGCGTGTCGAAAATCCGGTATTCGTTGCCGCCCGGATACCAATTTTTGGTAGCCAAACTATAAGACACTTCATGCTGTTCGATGAACGAGGGCGCCGGATTTTCTATACCGGGCAAAGTGACGCCGTTTTGCATTACCCGCACTTTAAGCTCCCTGTATGCATCGCGCACCAACAAAGACGGATGCCGCACCGAAAACTCAAGTTGCTGCAAACAACTTTCGCCTGTGAGCATAGGCCCCCGCGTACCCAACTTAATCGTTACCGCTTTTTCATACACGGAGAAACGCTGTGTCAACACCGGCTGCTCGGGGTTTCTTTCATATATTTTTATAAGATAATTGCCCGACGCTTTCAACTGCACATCCTCATTCGGAAGTTGCAACCTGTAATGAAGATAATTTGTCTGCGTTTGAAATGATAATGCATAATCGCGCAAAGAATTTTCGACAAAGCCTTCCATATAGTCGTTATAAAATACTCCGTCTTCATCCCAATCGGCATCGCAATGCACGAGGGCATAATGAAGATAGCCGCGCGTTTCATTAAAATCGTCAAACCATAAAGTGATGTGCTCTTTTCCCATAAATTCCATCACGGGGTCCGACAATTCATTATCGCCCACAAAACACTGTACGCTGTGGATATCTTTGTCCTGTATCTGCGCAAATGAAGGCGCAAAACACCACATACACATCACGAAAAGCACGGCACATGCAACCTTTCGCCGCATGGCGGTTGCACCGGGCAGATTGATGACAAAATTTATTCCGTTCATAATTTTTACGGATGAATATCAAAAACGCAGGTGTTTCACCGAACTGCCGTCGCGCTGAATAAGTTTAAGCGCATCGATACCTATTTGCAAATGCAGGTTTGCGAAATTTTCGGTGACTAACTTGTCGCTTTGCGATGTTTTTACGCCTTCGGCAATCATGGGCATATCCGACACCAGCAGCAGTGCGCCGGTGCTGATTGAATTGTAAAACCCTACGGAAAACAGGGTAGCCGTTTCCATATCAACAGCCATACAACGGATGGTGCGCAAGTATTCTTTAAACTCATCGTCATACTCCCACACCCGGCGGTTACTGGTATATACGGTGCCTGTCCAGTAATCATGGCTTGAATCGCGGACAGTGGTCGATACGGCGCGTTGCAGCATGAATGCGGGCAAAGCCGGCACTTCCGGAGGAAAATAATTATTCGATGTGCCGTCGCCGCGCACCGCAGCAATAGGCAAAATAAAATCGCCTACCCGGTGGTCGTGCTTAAGCGAGCCGCACTTGCCGAGAAACAACACCGCTTTCGGGTGAATGGCCGACAACAAATCCATAATGGTGGCCGCATTCGGGCTGCCCATCCCAAAATTAATCATGGTAATGCCTTCTGCGGTGGCACAGGGCATATTCGCATTTTCAGACACTACTTTTGCGTTCATTCTTTCCGCAAACATGCTCAAGTAATCCCTGAAATTAGTCAGTAAAATAAGTTTGCCGAACTCCTCTATCCTTTGGCCGGTATAGCGAGGCAACCAGTTGTCCACTATTTCTTCTTTTGTTTTCATAATCTCATTTATTTACTTTTTTCTGCTCTGTTTCCACCTTGTGAAATAATTGGTCGCGCAGCCATGGCTCGTAGCCCGCTTCCCGGATGGCTTCCTGCATGCCTGCCGCGTCCATCCGGTGTTTCGCACCTGCCGCCGACACCACGTTTTCCTCTATCATAATTGAGCCTAAATCGTTGGCGCCTGCGTGAAGGCACACTTGCGCCGTTTCACGCCCCACCGTCAGCCACGACGCCTGAATGTTGGTGATGTTGTCGAGTACCAGCCGGCTCACCGCTATTGTCCTGATATATTCCACCGCCGACACCGGCGCTACCTTCCCTTCAAGCTGCGTGCCGTGCAACTGCATCGGCCAACAAATAAACGACAAAAACCCATACGCCCCTTCCGGCTTTTCATGTTGCAAGGTACGAATTTTTATTAAATGTTGAATACGCTCACGCTTGGTTTCAAGATGCCCAAACACCATGGTGGCCGACGTGGGCAAGTTAAGTTGATGCGCTTCACGCATCACCTCGAGCCATGCCTGCGCATTGGGTTTGCCCGGCGACAGTTGCGTGCGCACACGGTCAACCAGAATTTCGGCGCCCGCTCCCGGCAAGCTGTCAAGCCCCGCATCGCGTAAACGCACCAACACTTCCCGGTAACTCAGGTTGCTCAAACGCGCAATATGCGCCACCTCAGGAGGCCCAAGCGCATGAAGCTTCAATGCCGGATAACGCTGTTTCAACGTGCGAAATAATTCCGTATAAAAATCAAGGCCATACTTCGGATGCAGCCCGCCCTGCAACAACAGTTGATTGCCGCCCAATGCAAACAACTCGTCTATTTTGCGGCAATAATCATCTATGGTGGTAGTAAACAATTTTTCGGTTTGATGGGGTTTACAATGAAAATTGCAAAACAAGCAGCCCGAAATACAGGCGTTGGTGATATTTACATTCCTGTCAATTTGCCAACTCACGCCTTTTCCCGGCACATGTTGTTGCCGGGAAGCATCGGCGAGCGTCATCAATTCATTGACGGGCACCTGTTCGTAGAGAAACAGGGCTTCGTCTTCGGTGATCATTTATTGACTAATAATTTTAAATTCCGTACGACGGTTTTGGCTGCGCCCTTCCACCGTAGTATTTGGCGCAATAGGCCGCTCATAACCATAACCCACATAACTCAATCTTGCCGGCTCAATGCCGTTTCTGATCAAAAAGTCGACAATGGCTTTTGCACGGCGTTCCGACAAAATTTGATTGGCTTGCAGCGAGCCGCGGTTATCGGTATGCCCCGAAATTTCCACCTTTATGCTCGGTTGCTCAACCATCAACTGGAACAGCACGTTCAATTCCTTGAACGAAGCTGCAGTTGGGATATATTGTCCGAAATCGAAGAACACGTTACGCAACGCCACACTCTTGTCCACTTGCATCTTCAGCAATTCCACATAACGATACAGGTCTTTTGATCTGGTGCTATGCGGCACATTGATATTTTGTGATTGGAACATGAAGCCCGGCGCCGTCACTAACATGGCATAATTCGATCCTACCGGCACCGGAAGGGTGAATTGCCCGGTAGCGGCATTTGATTCAAATTGCGCCACCTCTACGCCCGTACGGGTGTTGAAGATGGAAATAACCGCTTTGACCGGATTTTTTTGTTCATCGGTAACCACGCCATTCAATGTGACCATTTCCGTACCTTTTACCTGCACCGTTGATTCAATCACAAATTCGGAAATACGTTGCGAATGATAGGCCAACAAATTGTCTTCGTAATTGCTGACTACTTTTTTATTCGGGTTTACCGAAACAATGCGGTATATATCGAAACTGCCGTGGCTGCCTATGCGGTTTGACGAAATATAAAATTCCGCCGCACGCTTGGCAGGATAGAAAGACAATTCATCGGAAGGCGAATTAACCGGATAGCCCAGATTTTTCACAGCGCCCCATTCTTCCTTTTCCAATGAGGCCTGAAAGATATCAAAGCCGCCTATCGAGCCATGCCCCTGCGAAGCAAAATACAAAGTATTACCCGACGTCGACACATACAAAATGTGATCGTCGTACTCACTGTTTATTGCGGCGCCGATATTCACGGGTTTGCTCCACTTGCCGCGATAATCTATCGTAGCATAATAAATATCATACCCGCCATAACCGCCCGGCCTGTTGCTCGAAAAGAACATCACATTGCCTTCGGGCGACAGGTACGCCGTGCGTTCATCCCACTTGCGGTGGTTTATGTTCTTACCCGTAGAAACCGGTTTCCTCCACGTATTGTCAGCGTTCCGGTACACTTCAAAAATATCGCCTTTTCCCTTGTCGGCATTGTAAAGCAATGCGTAATCCGCATCATCTGTCATGTAAAGTACCGCATATCCGAGATCCGGGAAATTTGCTTTTTGAGGGTCGGAAAATACCCCTTTATTCTTGGGCGCAGATAAAATATCATACGTTAACTCTTTAGCGCCCGGCGCAAGAACTCCATGGCTATAAATCATCTGGTCTTCTTTCTGCGGAAACAGAGGGTTGAGGTCAGGGCCTCCCGTGTTGATCGTTGTCCCCATGTTATCCACAAATACACTCTGCGGATCTGCTATAGCCTCTTTTGCCGCATTACATTCCGCCATGCGTTTTTCTATCAATCCGGCATACTTGGTATATCCTTGCGGCGAAAGCCGGCTCTTGTATTGTTTATATGACGCAATGGCTTGGTCAAATTGCATCATTGCCTGATAAGCCAATGCTTGTGTCAAATATAGTTCGGGATGGACTTCCAGGCTTATGCTCATCGCCTTTTGCACGTAAGGCAAGGCTTTCTCGCGTTGTACAAAAAGATAACACTTCGCAATGCGACGGTTCAAGTCCAGGTTATTCGGATTAAAAACATTGGCCTCCAAATAAAACGGCAAGGCCGCAGCATAAAGCGCCTCGGCCGGTAAGTCAAACACCAAAGGCGACGGATTCCGCTTTTCCGCTTCCGAATAATATTTATCCCCCTCCTGTATTTGCCGCAATGCGGCGGCTAACTGTTCTTCCCTGTCGTAAAAATAATCACGCGTAAAGGACACATTATTTTGAGCAAAACCAAATTGGGCTACACATACGGCGAATGCAAGGAAAAGATATTTTTTCATGTTTCTCATGTTTTTTTCAAACTAAATTAAAAACTTATTTCTTTCATATATTCTTCAGCAATCTTCACGCCTAATTCCACCGCTTGGGCATAATCGGCCTTAGCGCCGTCGATATCGCGCAACATTTCCCTGGCCAGCCCTCTGTTCAGCAAGGCATAGCCATAACGAGGAAACAGGTTAATAGCCGCGTTGTAATCTTCCACAGCCGCCGCATATTCACGTTGCTTAAACTTCGCATTGCCGCGGTTGTTCAGTGCATAATGATAATCGGCTTTAATGCGCAACGCTTCGGTAAAATCACGAATGGCGCCTTCATAGTCACCCAAATCAATCCGTGCCAATCCACGGTTGTTGTAAGCGATATAGTAGTCGGGATTTACTTTGATGGAAGCCGTATAATCTTCAATGGCCTCAGCATATTGTCCCAAGCTGCGCTTCAAATTTCCGCGGTTGTTAAATGCAAAATCAATCGCGTGCTCGTCCAATGCAATGGCTTTGGTGTAGTCATTCATGGCCGCTTCCATGTTGCCAAGCACCTTGTATGCGCTTGCCCTGTCGTTATACGCATAAATATAATCGGGGAGATATTCAATGGCTTTATTGTAGTCTTCAATAGCGCGGGTCATGTCATCTTGTTCAAAATATAAACCACCGCGGTAATAATAGGCTTGTGCAAACGTTTTATCCAATTCTATGGCTTTGGTGTAATCTTCCATAGCTTCCGCAGTGCGTTTCAACACATATTTGGCTTGTCCTCTGCCGAAATAAGCGCCGGCCGAAGGTTTAACTTTTATAGCCGCATCATAATCGGCTATCGCCCCTTCATAGTCGCGCATTTCATTTTTTACTACAGCGCGGTTGCTCAACGCCTGTTCGAATTGAGGCTTCATCTCAATCGCTTTCGTAAATTTAACCATCGCCGCTTCAAACTCACCTTGCTCGAGCAGTGCAACGCCGTCATTATAAATTACTTCTGCAGTAACCTTGCCGGTTGCCGACTGGCTCGCAGCCGGTTTTGCTTTCAACACCATTGGCTTTTGCGCAACAACAACCCCTGTCACCATCGACAATAACAACAATACAAATAATTTTTTCATAACATTTTATCCAATTTTAAAGGAACAAATATAATTATAAAAAAGCGAAGTTTCAAACTTAAATTTCACGAAAACAAGTTATCAAACTATATTTCAACCTATTAAATAAGCCGAGAGATTAAAAATTCTCAGCCAACAACTCATAAAATGCCTGCGGATGACTACATAATGGGCAAACATCCGGCGCAGCCGGCCCTTCGTGCACGTATCCACATTCGCGGCAATGCCATTTGCGCGTTTCTCCGCGTTGGAAAACTTCTTTGGCCTCTACATTCTTCAACAACTTGCGGTAGCGCCCCTCATGGCGTTTTTCCACAGTGCCGATTAATTCGAATTTCTTTGCAATGTCGGGGAAGCCTTCTTCTTCCGCCACTTTGGCGAATGCGCTGTACAACACTTCCCATTCTTCCTGTTCGCCATTGGCCGCCGCCAACAGGTTTTCGGCGGTAGTGCCTACTTTTCCCGCAGGATAAGTGGCGGTAATTTCCACATCGCCTCCCTCAAGAAGCCTGAAAAACTCGGTGGCATGCCGGCTTTCTTCCACTGCCGTTTCCTCAAAAAATGCCGCGATTTGTTCATAACCATCCTTGCTCGCCTGCTTTGCGAACATGGTATAACGCTTGGTCGCCTGTGATTCGCCGGCAAATGATTTCAACAGGTTTTGTTCGGTACGCGTGCCTTTAACTGATTTTCCCATAAGTTTTAGCATTTAGATTTAAGTTAATATGTCGTAATGTATAAACGGTCGTTGCTTCGCCGCACAGCATATTGCTGAAGGTGGAAATTCTGGTTGGCCGCATAGCCGGTAAACAGGTTATACACGGTCTTGCATCTCGGGCACGTGGCCGTAGTAGTGCTATTTTTATCCAATTTTATAGCCGTAGTTTCTTCCGAAATATTACGGGTACAGGTGGCGTCATAAGCCCTGAATTCGGCGTCATCGCCATAGCCTACCGGAAAAATAATAACCCCGTTTTGCTTGTAACCCTCGCTGCGACACTCCAAAGGCACACCGCCCAATAATCCCGGATTTATTAATAAATTAACCGAAAAATCAACTTTTACATACGGCAACACCGGCTCTTCTTCCTTCACGCAGGAAAACGGAGTAATTACAGCCAAAAGCAGAAATAGTATAAAAAACGATCTGTTTTTATTCATACAACAAAGATACACATAAAATTTGTAAAATCTAAAAAATTTTTACCTTTGTTCTTTCGCAAAAACAAAATTTAACAAAGAAAAACTTAACATTATGATAGCAAAATCAACCTTAAGCTTTTTGACACAACTCCGGAAAAACAATTACCGCGAGTGGTTTCACGAACATAAAGCCGCTTACGATGAAGCGAAGCAGAACGTGCTCCACAACGCCGCCGCACTCTTGCAGGAAATTCACAAATTCGACAAAACCATCGGGTTTCCGGAGCCGCGCAAGTGCTTGTTCCGCATTGCACGCGACACGCGATTTTCGGCCGACAAGTCGCCCTACAAGCCCAATTTCGGCATTATTATGAATTCCGAAGGAAACACCCGTTGCGAACTTTCGGGGTATTACCTGCACATTGAGCCGGGCAATTGCTTTGTGTCGTGCGGCATCTACATGCCCATGCCTGACGTGCTGAAAACCATACGCATAAAAATTGACGAAGAATGGGATGTTTTTTCGGCTATTGTGCAAAAGAAGGCTTTCCGCAACGCTTTCGATACCATGGTGCGCGACGAGGATGCACTCAGCCGCGTGCCCGCCGGGTTTGACAAGAACTCGCCCGCCGCCGAATTTTTAAAGCTCAAACGATTCTACGTGATGGCCGGCATGGACAACAGCGAGGTAACCGGCAAGGATTTCGTAAAACAAGCGGCGGCCTATTACCGCCTCATGCAACCGCTAAACACTTTTCTTAACGAAGCGGCTATGCAAAAGTAAATTATCCGATTATTTCTTCCAAATCTATCTCCAGCCCATCAAAAATATGCACCGGTATTTTACCGGCCTCATACGTCGTTCCCTCGTCGTATTTGCCGTCGGGTTGTAGCAGGAACACCTGTACGCCCACAGCAGGGATCACCACCCAGTATTCGCGCACGCCGGAAGTTTCGTAGAGTGCAAATTTTTCGGTGAGGTCGTATTTAGCAGTGGCGGGCGACTGCACCTCCGCAATGAAGTCGGGTGCGCCGAGGCAGCCGCGGCGGTCGAGCTTCGACGGGTCGCACACGATGCAGAGGTCGGGTTGCACTACGGTGTCAATCTTGGCGTCTTCCTTCTC
>JAITQQ010000048.1 GCA_031288855.1 Prevotellaceae bacterium | reverse complement strand
TAACATCTCACGCTGCAAATATAAGCACAATTTTTAAAACTCCAAACATAAAATTGTTAAAATATGTTATTATTTTTCATCTACCTTGAAACGGCTTGTCAGGCTTAGGCCTTCGTCATCAACCAAGGTGATGGTGTGCAACCCGGCGGAGGGAATAACCGGCATGCTGTGAAAATATTGCGTGGCGCCTAAGTATATTTCGTCGAGGTGCCAGTAAATTGTGGCGTTGCGGCGCCGATGCGTAGCCTGTAATTCTATTTTTCCGAGTTCCCCGCTCATTTGTTTGGTCAGCACCACCACCAATCCGTTTTCGGGATAAATCAACGCCATGGGCCGTTGCTGCGTCATAGTAGCGCAACGCGGGTCAACGGGAGGCAGCGGCCTGTATGTATAGTGTTTCGTTTTATAATAGTACTCCTGCACCGGCGGCAGCACAAACCAAGGGCGCGAAATAATACGGTGCGCTTCTTCACAATCGGCATTTACCCTGTATTTTTCGTGACGGTCGAGGTGCACCAACACATGATAAGGGCAAGGCGGCGTATCAAGGCCGCTACGGGCTACCCACATGGAGTCGGTTTCTTCGCACAGTGCGGTGGCACGGTGGCCGCTTTCCCGGCACACCGCAATGTTGATCATTTCATCGAAGGGCTGTGCATACCACGACGTAGGAGGCAACAGATTAAACAAGTCAAACAATATCGGTGCAGCGCTGCCCACGCCTGTGAGCATGGGGCGGCCCTCGCCACTGGCATTTCCCACCCATACGCCTACTGTGTAATTGGGCGTAACGCCCACAGCCCACGCATCGCGGTTGCCGTAGCTCGTGCCTGTTTTCCACGCCACCCGCCGCGAGGAAGGAAACGTTTTCCACTCTGCTTCTTCTTCCGGCCGCTGCACTTCCGACAAGGCGTCGAACACCAGCCAACAGGCGGCGGCGCTTATCAAGTAATCTTCATTCACAACTGCCGCCGTTGTATTTTCCTGTGGCGTCAATACCGGCTTCCGCCAATCATTCATTGCATATTGTGAATTATAAGTATAAAAATGCTCCAGTGTGCGCGACATGGAAGCATACACCGAGCAAATATCCCACAGCGAGGCTTCCGCACCGCCCAGAATAAGCGATAACCCGTAATGTTCCGAAGGAAATTTCAGCGAAGTAATTCCTGTTTTTTTCAGTAATTCATAGAACTTGTTCAGTCCGAAATTTTGCAACAAACGCACCCAAGGCACATTCAGCGAACGCTCGAGCGCTTCGTGTACAGGCACAGCGCCGTCAAAACTTTTTTTGAAATTCTGCGGTGCAAATCCCGAAAGAAAAGTCGGCACATCGGGCACCAACGTGTTCGGAAGCAAATCGCCTTCATCTATCAAACCCGCATACAGAAAGGGTTTCAGGATGCTTCCCGTACTGCGCGGCGACATAATCATATCCACGTCTTCCCCATATTCTTTATTATTGCGCCCGGACACATTTCCCATGTAGGCCAGTACGCTGCCGTTCCGGTTATCAATAATCACCGCCGCCGCATTATTCACGCCGTTACCCCGCAACTGTTTCGCATGGGTGTTCACTATGTGTGTGACGTGTTGCTGTAAAAAATAATCAATGGTTGTAACAACATGCTCCCCTTCTTTCGTTTTGGCCAAACGTTCCACGAGGTGCGGCGCTATCACCGGCAACGCAAAAGGCTTATCGGGCAATGGCTCTAACTGTGCCAACAGTTTATCCTCTTCATTCAGCATCCCCATGCGGCAAAGGTCGTCGAGCAGCGCGTTGCGTTTTTTTAATAACGCACTGCGATTTCTTCCCGGATGAATCAGCGCCGGCGCATTCGGCAACACCGCCAGCATAGCCGCTTCCGCCCATGACAAGTGACGCGACGAACGCCCGAAATAGCGCCAGGCCGCCGCTTCAATGCCCACCACATTGCCGCCAAAAGGCGCATGTGCCATGTACAATTCCAATATTTCCCGCTTGGTGCAACGCCATTCCAAACGGGTTGCCAAGACACATTCAATAATCTTTTCTTTTATCGTGCGGGACTTTCCTTTCCGCATCAGCCGAATCACCTGCATCGTAATGGTGCTACCGCCTTCCACTATTTTTCCTTGCCGGAGGTTGTGCCAGAAGGCACGGCCTATTGCCAAAATATCAACACCATTATGATGCATAAAATGCTTGTCTTCGTAAGCCATCAAGCAAATTGTATATTTTAGCGAAGCTATTTTTTGGACAGGAAAACGCCATTGCCCGTCGGCGGCTATTTTCGCGCCAAGCAAATGCCCATCGGCGCTTTCCACTATGGTAGAGGCAGGGTCATCAAACAAATCGGCGGGCAGCGAAAAATAATATCCCGCGCCCAACAGCGTGAATAATCCCAATAACCTGTATTTCCGCCAACTTTTCACCGAGAATGTTTTAATATGCGAAGGTACGAATTCCAAACAAAAAATTGAAATTTCAATAAATTTCCGTATCTTCGTGTCCGTTTCCAAAATAATTATCATTTATGAATACAACTCCAGAAAGCGTGAAATGCCTTATCGTAGGCGGCGGCCCGGCAGGTTACACGGCCGGTATTTACACGTCGCGCGCCAATATTCAAACCGTGCTTTACGAAGGGATTCAACCCGGCGGACAGCTTACTACGACAACCGAAGTAGAGAATTTTCCCGGTTTCCCCGACGGCATTTCAGGCACTGAACTCATGACGTTGATGCAGAAACAGGCCGCCCGCTTTGGTGTTGACATACGGAACGGCTCCATATCGCAGGCCGACCTTTCCAAACATCCTTTTACCCTCACTGTTGACGGACAGCATGTGGTGAAAGCGGAAGCGCTTATCATCGCCACCGGTGCTACGGCTAAGTACTTAGGCCTTCCTTCCGAAGAACGATACCGCGGGCAAGGCGTGTCGGCGTGCGCCACATGCGACGGATTTTTCTACAAAGGGCAAGACGTAGCGATTGTCGGCGGCGGCGACACGGCTTGCGAAGAAGCCCTTTACCTCGCCAACCTCTGCCGGAAAGTCTATATGATTGTGCGCCGCAATGTGTTGCGGGCTTCCAAGACTATGCAAGACAGGGTGCTGAAAAATCCGAATATCGAAATCCTGTGGGAGCACCAAACCGTCGAGATTTTAGGTGAAACTACCGGCGTTACCGGCGCTTTGCTTGTAGATAAAGCCGGCCAACAAAAAAAGATAGACATTCAGGGATTTTTTCTTGCTATCGGGCATCATCCTAATGCTGAATTGTTTACGCCTGCTTTGCATACCGACGGACTTGGCTACATAAAAACCCAACCCGGCACTACCCAAACGAATATTTCCGGTGTGTTTGCCGCCGGCGATGTCAGCGACCCGCGTTATCGCCAAGCGATTACCGCTGCCGCCTCAGGATGTATGGCCGCCAGAGACGCCGAATGTTTTTTAAACGGAGAATGATAAAAAATAGTAATTTTTTTGTATCTTTGCAGTTTGGATTTACGTATCATTTTTATGAAAATTACGCGCTTATTTTATTTTTTGCTTGTTGTTGTGCTGCTTTCATCCTGCACGGGGAAATTTGAAAAATTGCTCAAAAGCAATGACTCCGACCAGAAGTATAAAGCCGCCATGGAATATTATAACAAGAAAAAATACAATAAAGCCATTTCTTTATTCGACAATATTGCCCTGTATTACCGCGGCACGCCGCGCGACGATAGCGTTAATTTTTATCTGGCAAAAAGTTATTTTCTGGATAAAGACCCATACTCTGCAGCGCACTACTTTAATACGTTCCGGCAAACATTTCCCCGCAGTCAATTTACCGAAGAAGCATCTTTCCTGCGTTGTATTTGTTTGTACGAAACAACCTACCGCCCTGCACTCGACCCCAAGCCTACTTCGCAGGCGTTGGCAGCTATCAATGAATTTAATTACCTCTATCCTTCGAGTGCGTGGAAGAAAGAGCTACAGCCCTTGTACGACGAGCTTTCCGGCAGGATGGACGAAAAGAATTTTTCGTCGGCAAAATTATATTACACCATTGAGAATTACAAAGCGGCTTTCACTGCGTTGAAAACCGTGCTGAAAGATAATCCCGAAAACCGTTACCGCGAAGATATACTTTATCTCATCATGTCTTCTTCATACATGATTGCCAAAAACAGTGTGCCGAGTAAACAGAAAGACCGTTACCAGACCGTCATTGATGAATATTATAATGTTATCAGCGAATATCCCGACTCCAAACACCGGAAAGAGGTGGACAGGATGCACCGGGAAGCGCTTGATTTTTTAGAAAAAAAGTAAATCATTATGGATACAAAAAAAACAACTATTCCTGTTAATACGATTACGCGCGACATCAGTCAGTTGTCTTCAAAGATAGGCAATGTTTATGAAACGACTATGATTGTTGCCAAGCGCGCCAATCAGATTGCTGCCGAGACGAAACAGGAGCTCAACCGCAAGTTGGAAGAATTTTCGGACTATTCCGATAATCTCGAAGAAACATTTGAAAACCGCGAACAGATTGAGATTTCGCGATACTACGAACGGCAACCCAAACCCACCTTAGTGGCCGTTCAGGAACTTCTTGACGACAAAATCTATTACCGGAAAATAGACGAGCAGCCCGAAAACAAAACGGCATAATTCTAATTTCAGCGTTTTCACCGATGTTGAAAGGGAAACATATATTACTTGGCCTCACCGGAAGTATAGCGGCCTACAAAGCGGCCACGCTGGTTCGTTTGCTGGTTAAAGAAGGCGCCGAAGTGCAAGTGGTGATGACGGCCGCCGCCAAGCAATTTATTTCCCCGCTCACGATGGCTACGCTGTCGAAACGCCCTATCCTCGTTGAATTTTACAATCCCGAAAACGGTCACTGGAACAGCCATGTGAGCCTCGGCGAATGGGCCGATTACTACCTTATTGCGCCTGCAACCGCCAACACCATTGCCAAAATGGTGCATGGCATAGCCGATAATTTATTGCTCACCGCTTATCTTTCCGCACGCTGTCCTGTAATTGTAGCGCCGGCTATGGATGTGGAGATGTATAATCATCCGGCCAATGTGCGCAATATTGTGTTGCTCAAAGAACGCGGCGTGGCGGTGATAGAAGCCGCTTGCGGCAGCTTGGCCAGCGGATTGGAAGGAAAAGGGCGCATGGAAGAGCCCGAAAAAATAGTGCAGTTCCTGCAACATTTCGCTTCAAAAAAAAAAAACCTGTCGGGCGTTAACGTGCTCGTAACCGCAGGCCCCACCTACGAAGCCATTGACCCCATACGTTTCATCGGCAACCATTCGTCGGGAAAAATGGGTTATGC
>JAITQQ010000011.1 GCA_031288855.1 Prevotellaceae bacterium | reverse complement strand
GCGTATTGGATTTACGGACATTCACACCGGAATATGCCGGAGATAGATATTAACGGCACAAAAATGTTGTGTAATCAGTTGGGGTATGTTCAGTGCGGCGAACACAAAACATTCAATCCACAAACATATTTTGAAATATGATGCGGTGAATAGTTTACAAGTATGCCATAATTTTATCCGCAGCCCCGCTGTGCGTTTTCACGTAACCGGCCGCACGGCGGCCAACAGTGGAGCGCACTTCGTCGCACAAGAGCCACGAGTGCAACGTATCTTTCAACGCAGCCGCATCGCCGACACTGCGCGCGCCACCGGCGGCTATCAAGGCATGCGCTTCCACATATTTTTCGTAATTGGGGCCGAACACCACCGGAAGCCCGTAGGCCGCCGCTTCCAGCACATTGTGTATGCCGGTGGCGCTGAAACCTCCGCCGATGTAAGCCACTTGCCCATACCGGTAAACCGACAACAACAGCCCCACCGTGTCTAAAATCAACACCCGTGCAGGCTGCCAGTCTGCCGCCGTTTTCACTTGCGTGTAGCGCACCGGATGATATCCGGCAAACCATTTTTCTATCACCTTGATGCGCTCTTCGTTCACTTCATGCGGCGCAATAATCAACTGCGCATCAACAGGCATGGAGGCCCATACGCGGGCTAAATTCTCATCATCGGGAGGCCACGTGCTTCCCGCCACCAGTGTGCGGCAGCGGGATGCAAACGCCGCCACCAACGGCAAATCGGCCGGGCGCTGCACGTGCGCACAAACCCGGTCGAAGCGCGTATCGCCAACCTGCACCACGTTGTCGATGCCGATATGCTTCAACAGCGCCACCGAATTTTCGTCTTGTACAAACAGCAAACGGAACATGCGCAACATCCGGCGGAAGAATTTGCCGTACCACCGGAAGAATACCTGCCGGCGGCGAAAAACGGCCGACACCACATAAGCCGGCACGTGCGCTTTTTGCAATTGATGCAACACATTATACCAAAATTCATATTTGATAAATACCGCCACAACCGGCTTCGCCACCCGGATAAAACGGCGGGCATTGCGCGGCGTGTCTATCGGAAGATAAAACACGAAATCGGCGCCGTCATAATTTTTGCGCACCTCGTAGCCCGACGGCGAAAAAAAAGTCAGCAGAATTTTATGCTGCGGATATTTGGCGCGGTAGGCTTCCATCACCGGACAGCCTTGCTCAAATTCGCCAAGCGAGGCGCAATGAAACCACGCCACCGGCGCCCCGGCCTGCGCCACCACTTCCAACCTGGAAAACAAGTTGCGCCGCCCCGCAACGAATAAACGCGCCTTGTGATGAAACAAAGCCGCTACCTTTACCCCCAAAGCGAACAAAAGCAAACCGATATTATATAATAGCCGCAAAACTAAATATTATTTTTCACAAAAATAATAATATTTATTTTAAAAAACTTAACTTTGTGAGTTAATACAGATTTTTTATGTTCAAATCACTGTTGGAAATCTGCGGGCAGTATTTCATTTTGATGCGGAAAGTCTTTTCCCGCCCCGACCGCATGCCCGTATTCTGGAAGCAGTTGCTTGTCGAAACCGAAAAGCTCGGCATGAGTTCCATCGCTATCGTGGCCATCATTTCCATATTCATCGGCGCCGTTATTGCATTGCAATCTTCGTTCAACCTCGAAAGCCCCTTTATTCCTAAAATGTATGTGGGATATATGACGCGCGAAACGATGGTGCTTGAATTCAGTTCCACGATGGTGGCGCTCATCCTTGCCGGGAAAATAGGCTCTAACATCGCTTCCGAAATCGGCAGCATGCGCATCACCGAGCAAATCGACGCCATGGAAATAATGGGCGTCAACTCCGCCAATTATCTCATTCTGCCCAAGATTATCGCTTCTACCGTATTCAATCCGTTTTTAATGTTGCTGAGTTTCATTGTCGGCCTCTTCGGGGGATGGCTCATTGTTTCGCTCACCGGCATCATTACCGTATCCCAATATCTCGACGGCTTGCAATTGGATTTCAAACCCCACTACATCACCTACAGCATGGCGAAGATGGCGTCTTTCAGTTTTGTCATCACGTCGGTGGCTTCCTTTTTCGGTTATCATGCTTACGGCGGCTCGCTGGATGTGGGGCGCTCCAGTACCCGCGCCATCGTGGCGTGTTGTGTGATTATCCTTATCGTTAACCTCCTGCTCACACACCTGTTATTATAGCATGATACGCATCAACCATATCATTAAATCATTTGCAAATACTGTTGTGCTGCATGATATTTCGGCCGGGTTCGAGCCCGGGAAAACCAATCTCATTATCGGCGCCAGCGGGTCGGGCAAAACGGTACTCCTCAAAACGCTGGTAGGCTTGCACGAAGCCGATTCGGGCGAAATATGGTATGACGACACGCTGTTTAACCGTTTGTCTTTCGACCAGAAGAAAAACATGCGGAAGCGCATCGGCATGCTGTTCCAGGGGGCGGCGCTCTTCGATTTTGCTACGGTGGAAGAAAACGTCATGTTCCCGCTCACCATGTTCACCAACCAAAGTTATGCCGAAAAGCGCGAGCGCGTCGATTTTTGTTTGAAGCGGGTAAACCTCGTAAACGTGGAGAAGCGTTACCCCGCCGAGCTTAGCGGAGGCATGCAAAAACGCGTAGGCATTGCGCGCGCCATCGCCCTCAACCCCTCCTACCTCTTTTGCGACGAGCCCAACTCAGGCCTCGACCCCAACACCGCCATCCTCATCGACAACCTCATTCACGAAATCACACAAGA
>JAITQQ010000113.1 GCA_031288855.1 Prevotellaceae bacterium | reverse complement strand
CTCCCACTGAATTTACTGCATCAACCACCACCTTGAATCCGGCTTTGTATATGGCTTCCACGTCAACCAAAGGGTACTTACATACCGCTTCTATATGTTTATCGGTAGCATTATCTTGTATCGTAAAGGCGCCCAATGCGGCGGCTTCCACGAAGTGAAAATCTCCGCTGCCGGCCAATTGCAGAAGCAGTTTTCCTTCTTCCGCATTTAAAAATTCACCGTGCCGGTTCAATAATTTGAGGGCATTCCACTGCCCGGGATTATGTGACGCCGTAAGGATAATTCCACCGTCGGCCTTTTCCCAAACCACCGCCATTTCTACCGTAGGCGTGGTGGCCAAACCGATATTAACCACATCGACGCCGCACGCCATCAGCGTTCCGCAAACCAAATGATTTACCATAGCGCCCGAAATGCGGGCGTCGCGTCCCACTACCACTTTCAACCGCGCAGCCGCCTGCGTACGCCGCAACCACGTGGCATAAGCCGCAGTGAATTTTATCAAATCGGGCGGCGTCAACGCATCCCCGGGCTGCCCGCCTATCGTGCCGCGGATTCCTGAAATAGATTTTATTAAAGTCATACGAAATTAAAATGTTTCATCAATTAAATACTTGTTTCTGTCGCTGCTGTTGCGGGTTACAAGCTCGCCGATAAAGCCGGCAAGAAACAGTTGCACGCCTATAATCAGAGAAACCAGCGCCAAGTAGAATAAAGGCTGTTCGGTGACCGGCCGGAAAACAAGCCCCTGCGCCTGTGCGTGCAATTTCTCATAAATAAGCCATCCGGTAAGGGCAAAGCCGGCCAGAAAAACCACTGTGCCAATCAACCCAAAAATGTGCATGGGCTTCTTGCCGAATTTCCCCACAAACACCACGCTGGCCAAATCGAGAAAGCCGTTGATAAACCGCGACACGCCGAACTTCGACACGCCGAACTTGCGGGCGCGGTGTTGCACCACCTTCTCCCCTATCCTTATAAACCCGGCTTGTTTGGCCAACACAGGGATATAACGATGCATCTCGCCATACACTTCAATACTTTTCACCACCTTGTTCCGGTAGGCTTTCAGCCCGCTGTTCATGTCATGCAGCTTCACGCCTGTGATGCACCGGGCGGCTGTATTGTAAATTTTAGACGGAATGTTTTTGGATATTTTACTGTCGAAACGTTTTTTCTTCCATCCTGAAACCACATCATAGTGCTCCTCTTTTATCATGCGATAAAGTTCGGGAATTTCTTCGGGACTGTCCTGCAAATCGGCATCCATGGTGATGACCACTTCGCCCTTTGCCGCCTCAAATCCGCAATACAACGCGGCCGACTTTCCATAATTACGGCGAAAACGAATCGCGCGGATACACGGATTCTGCGCCGACAGTTGCTTAATGGCCGCCCACGAATCATCGCGGCTGCCGTCGTCAACAAAAAGCAATTCGTAGGAATGCCGAAAATCCTGCATCACCCGTTCAATCCATGCAGTCAGCTCGGGCAACGACTCGGCTTCGTTATATAAAGGGACTATAATGGAAATATCCATGACAACAAAACTTATCCGGCTATACAAAAAGCGTCGATGGGCGATTACGCCGGATAAATATGCCGGCAATCAGTGCAATGACTAACCCTTCAATCACCGCGCTGAAAAGGCCGCCAAGAGAAATCCATACCGGGCTTCTCATCATCTTGTCGCTCATTTCCAACGCTTGCTCTATTTGCTGTTCCGTTAAAGTGCCCATGGCATACAGTTGTTCCGCCGCCAGCGCTTGCACACGATCCGCATAGGCCGGGTCTATTACGGTAATCAGCAGTATGGAATATACCACCGTTATGACGCCAAAGAACACCGCAGCGGCCACACCGTAACCCACTACCTGCCCATAGGCCATAAACCCTTCCGATTCCTTTCGGAACTGCAGAGCGCCCCAGATAATACCTCCGGCCGGAATGGCATACGACAACAAGTTGAAAAGTTTATTCGTATGATAGAACCCGAGTAGATGATCCACTACAGTCAATAAAACGAGGGCTAAGCCAATAAATAAACCGCAGAGCGCAGTGTGACGTAAAAAATTTGGTTTCATAAGTTATTATTTTTTTAGTTTGAAATAATTTTAATGTACAAACTACAAAGATATAAAAAAATTTCGTATCTTTGCATCGGGTAAGTCTTATACGACCAGCTCCCACTGAACTCCCCCAGGGCCGGAAGGCAGCAAGGGCAAGTGGTTGTAGCGGTGCGATATAAGTCGCTTGCCCTTTTTTAATTAAGAATTATGTTGGTAGCTGTCGGACTTTCAGGGGGTGTTGACTCCAGTGTTGCCGCGCTGCTGCTTAAACAGCAGGGGCACGAGGTGATGGCGCTTTTTATGCAAAACTGGCACGACACCACCGGCACGCTGTACGGCGACTGTCCGTGGAAAGACGACCTCGCCATCGCCCAATTGGTGGCCAAGAAACTCGACATCCCCTTCCACTTCATCGATCTGAGCGCTGACTACAGCAAAAAGGTGGTGGACTACCTATTTGCGGAATACGAACAAGGGCGGACGCCCAACCCCGACGTGCTGTGCAACCGCGAAATCAAATTCGACGCCTTCCTGAAAGCGGCGCTGGATTTGGGCGCTGAGGCCGTAGCCACCGGGCACTACTGCCGGAAAGAAACCCTGACCCAAAACGGAAATACCGCCTATCGCCTGTTGGCCGGCACCGATCCGAACAAAGACCAGAGTTATTTCCTTTGCCAACTGTCGCAGGAACAACTGTCGAAAGCGCTTTTCCCCATCGGGCATTTGCTAAAGCCCGACGTGCGGAAATTGGCTGCAGAGGCCGGGCTCCCCAGTGCCGATAAAAAAGACTCACAAGGAATATGCTTTGTAGGAAAGGTAGATTTGCCGATATTCCTGCAACAAAAATTAGCCGCAAAAGAAGGCGACATCATCGAAATCATGCCCGGATTTTACAATACGCAACCGCCGCGCACCACG
>JAITQQ010000092.1 GCA_031288855.1 Prevotellaceae bacterium | reverse complement strand
TTTAGCCATAAAAGCTTATTGATGACGCGTTGATCCTCTACGACAATCTTCTTTACTATTTCAACATAGCGTTCGTCTTTTCTAGAAAAAATTACCAACTATTTTTGGCATCATTACCTAATGCAAATAAAAAGCCCGATAGAGTGAACTCTACCGGGACAATCTACTGCGGATGGGAACTTTAGTGACCGCATACCATCGTCAAATGAGCTTAGCCCAACTTCCGACTTCTCAACGATAGCTGACTTTCACCCCTCAGCTGAATCCCGCTAGTCGGTAGCGGAAAACAGGTCATCCGTTTCTACCTACAAAGATATGAATATTTCCGAAACTACCAAAACAAATTTAAAAAATTCGTAAAAAATGTGCCTCAGATGTCTTAACTTATTATCATTACTCTACCTGCAACACTAAGCCTTTTAGGTATTCACCCTCAGGGTGGTAGATGTTAATGGGGTGGTCGGCGGGCTGGGTGAGTTGATGCAGGATGCGTATCGGGCGGCCGGAGATGGCGGCAGCCGAAAAAACAGCATTGCGAAAATCAATTTTATTCACCACCTGCGAACAACTGAACGTAAACACTATTCCGCCCGGCGCAATACGCGACAAGGCCGCTGCATTTAGCCGCTTGTAGGCTTGCAGGGCGTTGCGCAATGCGCCCTTGTGTTTGGCGAATGCCGGCGGGTCAAGTATCATGAGGTCGTAGGTGTGGTTGTCTGAGTTGTACAGGAAATCGAATGCGTCGGTGGCAAAGGCCTCATGCGGCGCGGCGCGGGCGAAGTTCAGCGAAACGTTTTCGTTGGCCAAATCAACGGCTCGTTGCGAGCTGTCAACCGAGTGCACCCGCGCCGCGCCGCCACCCAGCGCGTATACCGAGAAACCGCCGGTGTAACAAAACAAATTCAACACAGAACGCCCTTTGGCATACTGCGACAATAATTGGCGGTTGTCGCGCTGGTCGAGGAAAAACCCGGTCTTTTGTCCTTTCTCCCAATCTACGGCAAAGCGGTAGCCGTTTTCGAGGATGATATTCTCGGCCTCTCCTGCACGATACAGGTAACTGTCGGGAATGGCTTCATTGTCCTTGCAGGCGAGGGTGGCTGCGCTTTTATCGTAAATTGCTACGAGCCGGTTTTCGTATATTTTCCGCAGAGCGTCGGCTATGGCATGGCGTGCGCGGAACATGCCGATAGCGTGGGCTTGCAGCACGGCCGTATTGCCATAAATGTCGATAATTAATCCCGGCAGGTTGTCGCCTTCGCCGTGTACCAGCCGGTAGGCGGTTGTACCGGCAGCAGGGATGGCCGCTTCGCGCAGTGCACGTGCTTTGCGTAGCGCTGCTTCCCAAAAATCCGCATCAATAGCGCACTGCCGGAACGACAGCACCCGCACGGTGATCGACCCTTCTTGGTAGTGCCCTGTGGCCAAAAAAATGCCGTCATGCGTATATACTTCTACCACGTCGCCCTCTGCGGCTTGCCCTTCGCATCGCGCCACCGCGCCCGAAAACACCCACGGATGAAAGCGCCGGAGTGATTCTTCACGCCCTTTTTTCAAAAATAACCGCATCATAGTATTACACACTCACATTTTTCTGTTTCGGTTTCAAATTCAACGGTGACGTGATGAATTTCAAATTCATCGCATATCGCCTTGATGGATGCCTTCAGTCCTTGCCGGCTTTCCGTTGATAAATTACCGTCGATTACGACGTGTAAGGTCATAATATGCTGTTCGCCGTCTAATGTCCACAGGTGCAAATCGTGAATTTGCAACACGTGCTCCAGCGCACGGAGCGCGGTTTCCAGCTTCTCCATATCCACGTTTTCGGGAATTTCCTGTAACAACACCTTTAGCGTTCCCTTCAAATTTTTATACGCATTATATAATACCCACACGCAAATGGCGAGCGATAACAGAGGGTCGATAACCGGAAGTTCAACAAACAGCATGACCACACTGGCCACCAACACGGCTATCCAACCCAGCACGTCTTCCATGATGTGTAGAAAGAGCGCCCGTTCGTTGAATGACGAGCCTTTTTTCATTTGCAGTGCGGCCAATCCGTTTATGGCAATGCCCAGCACAGCCAACAAGAGCATGCCTTGTGCATGGGCAGGCTCGGGCGCTATGATGCGTGCGATACTTTCCTTGATAATAAACGCCGACCCTATGAGGAGCACCACCGAAATAAATAATGCGCCTAACAGCGAAAAGCGGCGGTATCCGTAGGAATAGCGGTTGTCGCGGCCGCGCCCCGACACTTTTTGCAGGTACCACGATACCCCCAACGATACGCTATCGCCGGCGTCGTGAAAGGCGTCCGACAGAATGGCAACGCTGTTGGTCAGTAATCCGCCTACAAGTTCTATGGCCGCAAAACCCAGATTCAGAAAAAACGCCAGGCCGATATTTTTTGAAATCCGCTCCTGTGTATGTCTGTGATGATGATTCATGCTGCAAAGGTACATTTTTTTCTCTTGTGCTATTGCAGTTTTAAAAGAAATGCTTACATTTGCCTGCTCTTTCGTTATGAAAGTTTATAAATAATGTCTAACTTGTTAATTAAAACACTTGAAAAATGGCAAAATTAAATGAAGAAATCCTCCCGGAGGATGAAGTGCAAATCCCCAAACGTGAGGATGAAACTATTGAAACCCTTGTTGAAGACACTCCTGACGAAGACGTGCTTCCCAAAAAACAGCGTGTAAGCAACGTTTCGGCAGATAACAATAAATTCGACTGGGATACTTTTGAAAAAGAAGCTGCGATAGATAGCGTGGCTAAGGCGGAAGTCGAAACCCAATACGAACAAACCCTGTCGAAAATCATCGAAAATGATGTGGTGGAAGGCACGGTGGTGAGCATGAACAAGCGCGAAGTGATCGTGAACATCGGATACAAGAGTGAAGGTGTGATCGGCATCAGCGAATTTCGTTACAACCCCGATCTGAAAGTAGGCGACAAAGTAGAAGTCTATGTGGAAAGCGCGGAAGATAAGCACGGGCAATTGATGCTTTCGCACAAGAAAGCGCGCGCCATGCGCTCGTGGGATCGGGTAAACCAGGCGCTCGAAACGGATGAAATAGTAAAAGGATATATTAAATGCCGCACCAAAGGCGGTATGATTGTGGATGTGTTCGGCATCGAAGCGTTCCTCCCGGGATCGCAAATCGACGTGAAGCCAATTCGCGACTACGATGTGTTTGTGAACAAAACCATGGAATTTAAGATTGTGAAGATTAACCACGAATTCCGCAATGTGGTGGTTTCTCACAAGGCGCTTATTGAAGCCGAGCTCGAAGCGCAGAAGAAAGAAATTATCGGCCGCCTTGAAAAAGGTCAGGTGTTGGAAGGCACGGTGAAGAATATCACCTCTTATGGCGTATTCATTGACCTCGGCGGCGTGGACGGATTGATTCACATTACCGACTTGTCGTGGGGGCGTATCAATCATCCCGAAGAAATTGTACAACTTGACCAAAAGATTAACGTGGTTATCCTCGACTTTGACGATGCGAAAAAGCGCATTGCCCTTGGCTTGAAACAGCTCACCCCGCATCCGTGGGATGCGCTGGATGCCGCCCTGAAAGTGGGCGACAAGGTGAAAGGCCGCGTAGTGGTCATTGCCGATTATGGCGCATTTATAGAAATACAGCCCGGCGTGGAAGGGCTGATTCACGTGTCGGAAATGTCGTGGTCGCAACACTTGCGCAGTGCGCAGGATTTCATGAAAGTGGGCGACGAAGTAGAAGCCGTAGTGCTCACGCTCGACAAGGAAGAACGCAAAATGTCGTTAGGCATCAAACAACTGAAACCCGATCCGTGGGCTACGATTGCCGAACGCTATCCGGTGGGCTCGCGCCATCAGGCGAAAGTGCGCAACTTTACCAATTTCGGCGTGTTCGTCGAACTCGAAGAGGGCGTGGACGGATTGGTGCACATCAGCGATTTGTCATGGACAAAGAAAATCAAACATCCGGGCGAATTTACGTCTATCGGTAGTATCCTTGAGGTTATTGTGCTGGAAGTGGATCAGGATAACCGCCGCCTCAGTCTCGGGCACAAACAGCTTGAAGAAAATCCGTGGGATGTGTTCGAAACCGTATTCCTTGTGGATTCTGTGCACGAAGGCACCATCACGGCTATTAGTGATAAAACCGCCATTGTGGCATTGCCTTATGGTGTAGAAGGCATGGCGTCAATCAAGCAATTGGTGAAGGAAGACGGCACGACGGCCAAAGTAGATGAGAAAATTCCTTTCAAGGTATTGGAATTTAACAAGGGCGCTAAACGCATCACCTTGTCGCATACCCGTACTTTTGAAGATGCAAAGCACGAGAGTGAGGTAAAAGAGAAGAATGCGGAAGCTGAAACTACGCAGAAAGCAGTGAAGAAACTAAAAGCCAATTTGGAAAAAACCACTTTAGGCGATATTAGCGAACTGGCTGCCCTGAAATCGGAAATGGAAAACAACCAATAACCCAACTCATGATAAAAAGAAAGCCGGACTGCAAAGTTTCCGGCTTTTTTCGTATATTTCTCCTATAAATTCCGGGTTAAATTCGAATATTGAGGTTCAAAATCCGTATAAAAGGTATCGAATAAGGCAAAGCACCATCAGCCGCTAATCGCTATAGCAGTCAAATAATCCCTCTATGTGCTATACGCCTGAGTAGGCGAATTTCTCCTGCAAGTCTGCCGATACTGCTATCGTATTAACTTATGTCTGTGCGCTTA